>JBEKSN010000007.1:0-52072 GCA_049517055.1 Candidatus Acidiferrales bacterium
GCTTGCAACGCGGTAGTCATCCGCGATTGACGCTCGCGATCGCCACCGAGCCGGTCAGTGAAGAGCAGCTTGAGAAAATTGGCCTGGCGCAACGGAAACCCTTTTACACCGCAGACCTGCCTTATCTCTGGGGGCGTGTGCTCAGAGACAATTCCATCGTTTTTGGCGCGGGTCTGGTGCAATCGCCGGATTCGGATGATCTTGATGGCGTGGATATCTCGGCCGCCGAGCCTTCGCGAATATTCGCGGCGCTTGAGGAGCGTGTGCGTGGCTTGCACCCAGCGCTGGCGTCCGTGCGTTTCACACATCGCTGGGGTGGCCCGATCATGTTCCGCGATTCCTGGAAACCTGTTTTCACCCGGCATCCTCGAGCCATAAAAAAGAAAAATGCGATTGTGATTGGCGCTTTCGCTGGGCATGGCGTCGCGCTTTCGTCCTATCTGGGGCGCTGGGCCGCGGAAGCTTTGATTGGGCGTCGCGAACTGCCGGAGTGGGGAAAAGTAGAGTATTAGTCTTGCGGTACCTGGATCGATCCGCAGACTCCCCGTGTTATTGCAGCTTCAATCTTAATTCTTCGGCGAACATCTCCACGCGATTCATCGGAACAATTCGGATGTTCTGGTCTTCGAAAAGTTTGCTGATGAAAAGCTGCTGCAAATTTCCGGGCACGGGAGCGGCTTCGGTTACCGCGGTGAACTCGCACGACGGCACCCGTTTTCTTATGCTTTCAACGGTGTAAGCCAGAACCTTGGCCTGCGCCGCATCGCGGTTGAGAACCACGGACTGAATGTACCCGCGGACGCCATTCCTATAGCCGTAGTCAAATTTAAACGGATCGCCCGAGTGGGTATATTCATCGATACGGACTGCCGGCTTGAGTTTTGCCGAGATGCGATGCCGCTGAAAAACATCTTTGAGCTTGTTTCGAATCCATGCCCGAGTACTTTCCACGATGCCTCCGCCGACTGTTCTGGCGGGAGGTGCAACGTGGGTATCGTAGAGACGGGCCAGCTCCACATGGAAGTCTTCCGCGAGAACGGCCTTTTGAGGGCTGAGCTGCAGCGTGTTGGAGAGGGTACTTTCGAGTCTCGTAAAATATTTGCGCATATCTTCGCCGGTCATGGAGCGCAGGGTCTCGAATTCCGAAGCGAGCCCGTGAAGCAATTCCACATCGGCGCTGGGATGAAGTTTGCGCACACGCGCGAATTCGCGGTCCTCCTCGATGACCCTGATGGCGCGAAGCGATCCTCCCACCGCTTCAAGCTCCTGGAATTCCTCCAGCAGGATGCCGATGTTCACCCACTCGTCGCGGATCAGGTTCGGCGCATAGCGCAACACTCGATAGCGCAGCGTTTTTCGGTCTTCGGGCATGGCTGACTCCATAAAGCTTTCATTCAAGAAATCATTTCCAGTTCGGAAAGGGCTGCATCGACGATTTCCAGGCCGCTATCAGCAGTTCGCGGACAAGCTTACGCCGCCGCAACAAATGTTCGAGCATTTTTTCGAGCGCCTCGAAATCGAAGCCGTACCATTCACCAGGTATTTCCTTTTGAATTTCGTCGAGCACCGCCTCGGTGATTTTCAATTCCACCCGTCCCAGCCAGGGCTCGAACGATTCGAGGCCACGCACGGATTCATAGACACGGTGGCGCGAGTAAAGTCCTCTGAGCGGAGCGTCCGGGAAATTCCATTCGCCCGCATTGAAACAGAAACCTTGATCGATCATTTGAGCCCGGTAACGCGTTTCATCCTTCGCGCGGTGAAAGATAGCCTGGCGCCCGTTCGTGTTGCAGGTCCACTTGTCGAAGACGAGCATGCCGCAAAAATCGGTAAGATTCACGACCTCACGAAGCCGATCGTCAGGAAGGAAGTCGTAAACCGCGACTTCCGCCGGTGATCCAGGATAGCGAGACCCGAACTGCAAGCCCGGCTTACAGGGCGCGCGCCCGCGTCCCATTTCAATCACCAAGTCGTCGGTATGCGCGATCAGTTCTTCGCGCACCTCCACCACACTTGCCGGCGGAACCGGCAGTCCCATGCGGGCTGCCAGTCTTGTACCAAGCAATTCGTTCGCCAGAATCCTCGTACCCTGAGGATTATTCTGGAATTTCACAACGTAATAGGACTCTTCGCCCGGCGCGGCTTTGGATTCGCATCTCATCAGATGCGACTGTGCTCCGCCGCGCATTCTCCGAACTTGCTCGAGCACCAGGGGCATGAAGCGCGTATGCTATCGGCCCGAAGAGGTCCACGGCAAGAAAAACATTTCAAAAATAGGAAATGGATAGGTTGTGTACTAGATTGAAACCGGATGTATGGCAGCGCGCCACTTCGTAAGGAGGGCTCCCCTCGAAAACACCCAGACGGACACCTTCATTCCTTAATGGGAAACTGCGGTCGAAAAGCGAGGCGTCGCGGAGCGGCACGAACGGCCGCTCCAGTCCTGCGACAATCTAGGTGCTGTTATAGGGAACTAACGCTTCTTACGCTTGCTACCCTTTTTCTTGGAAGCCTTTTTGGTTTTGGCTTTGGATTTGGTTTTGGATTTTCCTTTCGCTTTCTTTTTCGGGGCAGCCTTAGCCTTCTTCTTCGGTCGCTTGGCCTTCGCAGCCGGTGCAGTCTTGTGAGGAGCAGAGGCCACAGGAGCCTCGTCATCTTCTTCGATTACGACCTCCTCAATTTCTATCGTGCCTTCATGGGGCTGTTCGCCCCCTTCCTCGCCTTCCTCTTCTTCATAGCGGGGCAGCTCGTCATCTTCCTCGTCATGCAGTTTGCCTTGAAACATGCGACCCTCCCTGAGTCTCTGGTACCGGACCGATTATTAGTCCCTCGCCGCTTATAAACGCAGAGTCGGAACTTTGTCAAGCCGCAAGGGGCTTGAAAAGATGATTAACAAAAAATAGCCTGCGATCCAAGTGTATTGGGGAGGTAACAAATTGTTACACAGTGGACCCAACTGTAACAAACAAATAGAGATACTAAAAGGGAAGGCTCCAGCGAGCTAGCGATTAACCTTGAGGACATCCCCGGCAACCAGACTTCGGCCAGAGAGGAATGGGTTCGATTGGCGCAAAGATGCCACAGTAGTACCGTACTCGCGCGCGATGGAGTAGAGCGTTTCTCCGCGCTTGACGCGGTGCTCGACCGACTCTGGTTTTCCAGAGCTTTGACTTGCCACATTTTCCACTGCTGCCCCGCCTTTCTGAGCCGACTTCGGCTTGGCATGGGGCGCCGCGTCGTCGGGGGGACCGCCGGCGTAAATACGCAATCGCGAGCCACGCGGCACGCTCGCTCCTCGAATATTATTCCACTTCTTTAATTGCGAAACAGTCACGTCAAAGCGCCCCGCTATCCCTTCAAGCGAATCGCCGCGCTGCACTTTATAGTGCACCAGATGTATCACCGGCGGCGCGGTAGGGACATTCACCAGAAAACCCGCCGGCAGGATCGCGTGAGGCTCCAGATGGTTGGCGTTTTCGATCGCCGCCACAGTCACCCGGTAATGCCGCGCAACGTCGGACAAAGATTCTCCATCTTCCACGCTATGCAGCCGCCAGCTCGTCCATTTATCTTCGGGAACCTGCTGGATGTTAGCTTCGAATTTTTCTGCGGTGCCCGCGGGCACATTTAGTTCAAATTTTGGGTCGTTGGGAGTCACGCCGCGTAGCAGCTCCGGATTCAGCGCCCGTAAATCGTCGAGGTCAGCGCCGGAAGCGTCCGCCACGAGATGGAGATCGATGGGGTGCCCGGGCTTGATCGTGTCAATTTGAGCCGGCTTTTCCGGGGCTACCTGCACTCCGTAGAGCCCCGGGTCCTTCGCTACCAGAGCCATGGCGATGATGATGGGCACGTAATTCTGAGTTTGCTTGGGAAGCGCGTGGAGCCTCTGCAAATCCCAGAAATCAGCGTAGCCGGTACGCTCGATGGCTTTCACGACATTCATCGGTCCTGAATTGTACGCCGCCATCACCAAGTACCAGTCGCCGAACATTTCGTATAAGTCGCGCATGTGACGCGCCGCAGCGCGCGTGGCTTTTTCCGGATCGCTGCGCTCGTCAACCCAGTAGTTTCGGTCGAGATCGTATTCTTCGCCGCGAAAGGGCATAAATTGCCACAACCCGCGCGCACCCGCCCTTGAAACCGCGGACGGCTGGAACGCCGATTCGGCCTGCGCCAGGTAAATCAAGTCCTGCGGCACTCCTTCTTGTCGCAATACTCTCCGGATCATGTCGTTATATCGGCCTGCTCGCCCCAGGCCATGCTCCATGACGGCCCGGCCCTTCGTGGTTGTGAAGAAGCTGAGGTATTGCAGAACCGAATCATTCACCGTGAGGGGAAGATCGTGCGGGACGCTGATCAATTCCTGCTCCACCTTGGCTGCCAGGCGGGGATCGCCCTTCGGCAAAGTCATGTCCGAGAGTGCATCGATCGGAGCGGGAGGGCCCGCGGGTTCTTCATCTTCTTCCGCATTTTGTTCGGCGTTCAATTCGTAGGAATGGAGCGTTTCGCCGAGCTGATCGATCAAATCGGAAAGGCGCTGGTCGGAATCGGGCTGAAATCCGCTTTGAAGGACAAGATCCATAGCGTGATCGAAGTCCACGCGGGCTTTGTCAAAGTCACCAGCCTTATACTTCTTCTGCCCGTCATCGAAGCTGGCCTGAACCTTGGCCACCAGGATGTCTATCGCCGGCCTTGGATCAATCTGGAGCGATAGCAGGTAAACCGGATGTTCCGGGAACGGTAGGGCCTCGCGGACGGAGGCGGGAACCGCTGCTGGCGTTGCCGCCGGCGGATGGACTTTCGCCTGTTTGGACGACACCGTCTCTTCGCAACCGGCGAGAAAAATCGTCGCGGCCGCCAACAGAGCCCAGACTGTAGCCTTCCTGTACATACCGCTCACCATCTCCTCGGCCACCTCGCCATCAAACTGCCAAGCGTCGCCAAATGGGAGTCTTCCTGGGGTGCATCCTTCAAGCCCAGAATTCGTGTCACGGCAGACCCAAGCGGGTGTGACGCTCCGTTAAGACGCCAGAAAAGCTTACGAAGTAACCACGCCCCGGTCAATGGACATGGCGTACCAGTCGTTGACAATCAGGACATCGGGTACCAGGGAACGTAGGGAACGCCAGAGTGTACACCCAGCCTCTCTCATTTTGGAATGGCCTGAACAGGAAGCAACCCGGACATCCGCAATCGAGCAGCCGGGTATGGCGGAACTATGGGAGTTGGATTGCAAGCAGGGTTAGACGGAGCTTATTTCCGGCTCCAGCTGAACGGGAAAATTGACGGAGTTTGCTATGAAGCATTTCGCGTGAGCGGTGTGATGCAATGCGCGCGCCTTTGCGATATCGGAGCCAGGCATAACCTTTACCTGCGGACGCAGTAAGACGCGCTCGAAGTGCCCGGACCCATCCGCGGTCTCCTCCATCACGCCTTCAGCATTGTCGATGTAAGACGCGACAACAATTCCCGCTTCCGAGCAAAGATGAAGATACCAAAGCTTGTGACACGCGGATAATGAAGCGACCAGCAATTCCTCGGGATTCCAACGCGACGCATCACCTCGAAATGCGAGGTCGGAGGAGCCTGGTATCAGTGGCTTCTCCGTCCCGGCAGATATTTCGTACCGCCGCTCGTAGCTTCGATAGCTGGACGTCCCAGTGCCGGTATTACCTGTCCATTTGATGGTGACGCTGTAGTGATGTTTTTTAGCCATTTAGTTACCCGATGTAGCCCGCTAATCACAGCAACCTTCTTCCGACGAGCGCTCTAAGCGGGGCACCGCACGAATTCTGCGTTGTTACGCCAGGGCTTGACGCAAATCTTCGAGGAGGTCTTCCGGGTCTTCGAGGCCGACGGAAACACGAACAGTACCGGGCTCGACTCCCGCGCCGCGTAACTCCTCGAGCGACATATTGTAGTGAGAGCTATAAATTGGCAGGACCACGAGCGATTCGGCTCCCCCTAGGCTCGCCGCGAGCAGGAAAATTCGCGTGCGGTCGCAGAAATGGCGTGCCGCCGATAGGCCGCCTTTCAGGTCGAACGCCAGCATCGCTCCGAAGCCGCGCATCTGCCGCTTCGCTAACTGATGGTCCGGATGCGACGGTAGGCCGGGATAATGGACGCGCGCGACCTTTGGATGCTTGTCCAGAAATCGCGCGACGATCATAGCGGTCGCACATTGTCGCAGTACACGCAGTTCGAGAGTTTTCATCCCGCGGATCAGCAGGAAAGCCGCCTCGGGATCCATCGAGCCCCCGAGATATATGATCATGTCGCGAACTTTCTCCATCCGGGCGTGGCTGCCGGCCGCAGCGCCCGCGATGACGTCCGAGTGGCCGGCGAGATACTTCGTTGCGCTGTGCAGCACGATATCGAAGCCCATCTCGATCGGCTTTTGGAGCACGGGGCTCGCGAAGGTGTTGTCGATCAGCGACATCAGATCCCACTCTTTCGCGAACGCAATCGCTTTTTTCAGGTCCACGAGGCGCAGCGTAGGATTCGTGGGAGTCTCGATATAAAGAGCTTTCGTGCGCGGACTTATCAAGCGTTCGATTCCTGCGAGGTCTGACTCCACGTGCCGAACCACAATAGCCATCCGCGGAAAAACATCCCGCATCAGCCGATAGGTGCCGCCATAGACCTGTCGCGTGGCGATTACTTCATCACCAGCCTTCAGCACAGAAAGAAGCGCACTCGAGATGGCGGCCATACCTGATGCGGTGACCACGGCCGTTTCCGCGCCTTCCAGCGCTGCCAGTTTCTTCTCGGCGATAGTAAGCGTGGGGTTTCCGTAGCGGGTGTAAATGTAAGCCGAACTCTTCCCCTGCGCCCAGCGCTTCATTTCTTCCGTGTTTGCAAATGTGAAATTCGCGGTCCGCGCGATCTCCACGCCCACGGACGCGCCGATGCGGAATTTTTCCTGGCCCGCATGGATGGCCAGGGTGGCATCGGCGGCGCGCTTGGCGTTCTTTTTTGTTTTTTTCATCGCGCAGCAGGATTGCGCAGTTTGCGAGGGAATCGCAAGCACCAATTTGGTTCACGCCGGGCGATGAGCACGCGCGATGCGCCGGCTTTTTCTTTCTGCGTTTTTTGTGACGCTGAAAACTGAAAACAGCGGTTTTTTTCCCGGCAGCGGGCAAGCAACTTGAGTTCCCCCCGATCTGTGGCGGGTTCACCTTTCGTTCGCTAACGCATTCGCGCCATGTGCGCATCGAAACATGAACACTAGTGGGGATTTGTGCCAAGATATGAGCATAGGGTCCCAGGCGATACGTTGACCTTTACGAGCCTCTCAAAGAGGGCACTTATGAAGAAGAAGGTTGCAAGGATGCTGGTTTTTGCGGGCGGCATGATCTTAGTCGCGTCCATGCTGTCACTTACGGGTTGCTACTACCTTCGACCTACGGGGCCGTGTTTCGGCGTCGGGTGCCCTGCCCGCACGGTAGGCCAGAACGGCCAATACAAAAAGGGAGAGGGCCCCAGGACGCAGACCGCCAACGCGCAAGCCAAGAGTCCGCAGACAGGTCAAACGCCGCCTGAAGCGGGGAAGTAATCACCGCGGTCGGATTAAAGCGAGTCTCAGGCTGATGCAGCTTGGCTTTCTTCTTCGCCCGCGTGATGCGGTTTGTGCGCGGCGATTACCTTTTCCGCAATTTCTGCCGGAACGTAATCGTAATGCGAAAATTCCATGGAGTAGCTTCCGCGTCCTTGGGTCATTGAAATTAATTCGTTCGCATAACTCAGCATTTCCGAGAAGGGAACCAGTGCTTTCACCACGACGCTTCCGCCTCGCAGTTCGCTGCCACTGATTTTTCCGCGACGCCCGCTGAGATGTCCCATCAAATCGCCTGAATACTGATCCGGCGCGTAGACCTCGACGTGCATAATCGGTTCGAGCAGAACGGGGCGCGCCTGTTTCATGGCTTCCTTGAATGCGAGCGAGCCCGCAATCTTAAAGGCCATGTCGCTGGAGTCCACGTCGTGATACTTGCCGTCGTAGAGGCTCACGCGAATATCGGTGACAGGAAAACCCGCAAGAAACCCACGCTCAGCGGAATCGCGAACGCCTTTTTCGACGGATGGAATCCAGTTTTTGGGAATGGCGCCGCCGAAGACATCGTCCACGAATTCAATGCCCTTGCCCCGCGGCAACGGCTCCATCTTGATGCGGCAAAGGCCAAACTGGCCGTGGCCCCCGGTTTGTTTTTTGTGTTTGCCTTCGGCGTCAGCCTTGCCGCGGATGGTCTCGCGATAAGGAACCTTCGGAGGATGAAGTTTCATTTCGACGTGGTAGCGCTTGCGCAGTTTTGCGACGACTACTTCGATATGTTGCTGTCCCGCGCCGCTCAGCAAAAATTCCTTTGTCTGAGGATCGCGCGCAAAACGCAAGGCGAGATCTTCCTCCAAGATTTTGTGGATGGCGACGCCTATGCGGTCTTCGTCGGCCCGCGTCTTCGGTTCAACCGCGAAGGTAATGGAGGGCTCGGGAATCCGCGCGCATGGATAGAAAATCGGCGCATTCTTGTCTCCCAGGGTCTCACCGGTGGTGGAGTCCTTCAATTTGGCGACGGTGCCGATGTCACCCGCGTGCAGGTCGCTCACCGCCGTCGCCGTTTTTCCCTGCATTACCTGGATATGCTGAAGACGTTCCTGCGTGCTGCGGTTGAAATTGTTGAGTGTAGCGTCGTTCTTCAAGACCCCGGACATGACTTTAAAATATGTGATGCGGCCGGCGAAGGGATCGGCAAGCGTCTTAAAAACGAAAATTGAAGTGGGCTCGGAATCCACAATCTTGCGCTCGATGGGGTCGCCTTTGTGGTCTGAGGTTTTGTGGCCGGTAATTTTTCCGCGAACGGTAGGCGCGGGGAAAATCTCGGTCAGAAAATTCAGAATCGCGTCACTGCCGATGTTATGCAATGCGGAGCTGAGCAGGACAGGAAAAATTCTTTTGGCCAGGACTGCTTCGCGGAGGCCCTTCTTCAGATCACCGACGGGCAGGGTGCCTTCGTCGAAAAATTCCTGCATCAAAGCGTCATCGCCTTCCGCGACCAGCTCAACCAGCGTTTCGTGTGCAGCCTTTGCTTCTTCGGCAAGAACTGCCGGGATTTCTTCTATTTTAGCTTTGCCATCGCCGTCCGGCGTGTAGGTGAGGGCTTTCATTGAGACTAAGTCCACAACACCTCTAAAACCTTTTTCGTGTCCGATGGGCAATTGAATCGGAACGGCGCCACGGCCAAAAACATGCTGGACGGAATCCAGTGCGCGTTCGAAACTCGCGAGATCGCGGTCCATCCAATTCAGGACAAATGCGCGCGGCTGATCGTATTCGGTGGCGTAGTCCCAAACTCTCTCGGTGCAGACCTGGACACCAGCGGCAGCGTCCAGCACGATCAGCGAGGCGTCCGCGGCGATAAGCGAGGATTTTGTTTCGTTGATGAAGGTAGAGTAACCGGGCGTATCGAGGAGATTTATTTTTACTTTTTCCGGCTGGCCGGGCGCTTGCCATTCGGCGAATGCGAGGCCGGTATTGATGGAAATTTTTCGCGCAATTTCTTCTTCGTCCCAGTCGGTGGTGGCCGAGCCCTCGGCCACTTTGCCGAGGCGGGGCGTCATCCCAGCGGCGAACAAGAACGACGATACGAGCTGGGTTTTACCCGTGTCGCCGTGGCCGACAATGCCTACGTTGCGTATCCATTCGGTGTTGTACGATTTCATAAATCACCTCACATAGAAGGATCCATCTTTCTGGAAACCGGCGGCAGAAATTTTCTTGGACGCGCAAGCTGGAGAATATGCAGCGAAAGTGCGGAGTCGGCCTTCTGGACAGGCATTTCGTGGCGGGTTCTTGCAGAAGACAGATTCGAGCTTTGCAAAAAGACAACCATCACGGCGCCGCCCCCGTCGGTTGACGCGCATGACCCTGCGGAAAACTGGGATGCTAGCACACGGCGTGCTTTCGGTTCAACTTTTAGACGAACCGGCCTTCAATCGGCGCCCTTTCTCCGATTAGCCGAAAGACTGTTCGTCGGCCGAGGGGCCGTAGACCGAAGGCACGGCGATTCCGTTCAGACGCAAGTAGACCCCGAGTTGTGCGCGGTGATGGACGATGTGGTTCATCACGAAGCTGCGAAGCACAGCGACGCGCGGCATAGAGAAAAGGGTCTGGCCGCCGGAGAGAAGCGTCCACTGCTTCATTAGAGTTTCGTCGCTCGCTCCGGAAATTGCTTTGCGCGCCTCGGCTACTTTCTTGTCGAAGACTTCAAGAAGCTGTTTTTGTGAGGTCATCACGGTGGGCGTCTGGGGCGGAGCACCGACAGGGCGGAAATCCAGCGAGTCTTGCCCGATGATTGTGGCGGCCCATCCGGAAAGCTCAGCGACGTGGCCGGCGAGGCGTCCCATCTTCATGGATTTTTCGTGGGGAGCCCAGTCGCCTTTGCCTTCGGGCACGCGTTCGAGTGTCTTACGGGTGCTAATCATTTCGTGATCGAATTCGCCAAGGATCGCATCTCGGATCGGCATGATTTTCTCCCCAAAGCTATTAAGGTCGGCCTGCCTGATTCTAACGTCTTTGGATGGAGGGATTCCAGTAAGGTTTCAGCAAGACGGCTTTACGGGGCGATTCGAAAAGTGGCGTCGGGTTCTACGTAGCCGTACGCCATCCGCGGGGTGTTGAAAGCTACAGCCGGAAGGCCATCGCGGTCGAGGAGAATCAGGCCGCCGGTGGTGTGCGCTCGATGCGCCAGTTTGCGGATGCAGGCATCAGCAACGGCTTGTGCCAGGGAGAGCGGGACGCCTTTTTCCCTGTGAGGCACCAGGACACGCTGGTCGTGGAGAAGATCGATGGCCATTTTCGCCATGACAATTTTCATGATGCCTTCACCGTGGCCGGTGCAGGAGACGCCGCCGGCTTCGGCGTCGGCATAACAGCCGCAGCCGATGAGCGGAGAATCGCCCACGCGTCCCGGAAATTTACAGCAAGTGCCGCCAGTGGAGGTGCCCGCTGCAAGATTTCCATGGCGATCAATAGCGACGGCACCGACGGTGCCTTGTTCGTGGCCAACATGATGTTCGGCAGCGTGCGAATCTTCCAGGCACCGGCGCCAGGCAGTACGTTCGCGCTCGTTCACGAGATCTTCGGGCGCGCAGAGAGGCATATTGTGCTCCAGGGCGAATTTTTCCGCGCCGGAGCCGACAAGCATCATGTGATCACTTTTTTCGAGGACGCAGCGCGCAAGACGGATTGGATTTCGCACGCGCTCCACGGCGGCGATGGCGCCGGCTTTCAGGGTCGCGCCGTTCATTACGATAGCGTCGAGTTGAACGTGGCCATCACGATTCAGATGCGAGCCGAAACCCGCGTCAAACGTGGAGTCGTCCTCGAGGATTACGATAGTGGCTTCGACTGCATCCATCGCCGTGCCGGCGCCGGACAAAACCTTCCAGCCGGCTTCAAGAGCGCGGCGGATTCCCGCGCGGCAGCTCTCGACTGCTTCATCGGGAATATTCCATGCGCCACCGTGAATGATCAGAGAAGGTTTCAAGTTGGAATCGGCCGTGAAATGAAATCATACAGCACGGACGGGAATTCGCACGCGTTCGCCGGAGGCGTTGCGCAATACGCAAACTTATGAAAACGGGCCTGCATCGGGGCTGCCCGATTCAGAGGTGAGGATGCAGCATAAGCGTAATGCCAAGAGCGATCAAGACGGGGCCCAGAAGAAACGCGAAGCCGATGCCGAGGAGAAAGCGCACAGCTCCTTGTCGCTTGGCGGCGGCTTCTTTCCCCGGAAAAACACGCATCGGAGATTCCTGCTGGCGAAGCATCGCGCGGAAAACCGCCAGATAAGCGACGAGCCAGAACTTTATTTCGTGACGCGATTGCCAGAGCAGATCGAATCCCGCACAGATGACCAGGATACCGATAATCCACAGAAGCTTGGGCACGACTAGCCTCCGCGTTTGGCTGCGCGGGTGAGGAGAGATGAGGCGTCGCGCGGCTGAACAGGAGCCGGAATAGAAGCGCGGGATTTTGCACGCGGAGATGTTGTACCGGCAGAGGATTCGCTCCCAGCGAGCGGGAGTGGGCCGTCTTTCGTTTGTTTCCATGTGTGCAGAATGCGGTGAATCACGGTGATGTTGGGTCCAATGGCAAGGATCCACAATGCAATGGGCATGCGGTTGACGAGCGCGCCGAGAATCATGAGCGTGAGGCGCTCGGGGCGATCCCAAAATCCTACTTCGGACTTTGGTACCAAGGATTCCGCGCGCGCCTTTGCGTAGCTAACCATTACGGCGCCAGCCATGGCGGCCCCCGCCAGAACGGCGTACATGAAACGATTCACCCGAGCATAGTAAACCAAGATTCCGAGGAACAGGATGAGGTCGGCGTAACGGTCAAGGATTGAATCCAGAAAGCCGCCGAACAGCGAGACGCGGTTTTGCCGCCGGGCCACTGGGCCGTCCAGCAAGTCGCAGAGGCCGGCTAGGATCATCATTCCGCCGCCAGCCGCGAAGCGGCCTGCAGCGAAAAGTATGCCGGCCCAGAGATTCAAAACAAGCGCCAGCCAGGTGATGACGTTGGGAGGGATTCCGGTCGGAGCGAGGAGCGCTGCCAGCCGGTCGATGGGCCAGGAAAGGTAACGACCGATGGTGCGCGTCAACATTGATTCAGTGCCACCATGCTATTCCTCATCGTAAATTGTCGACAGACGAACGACTTCGTATTCCCTGGTACCCGCCGGAGTAACAACGGTAACTTCGTCGCCGGGCTTTTTGCCAAGAAGCGCCTTGCCGATGGGCGAACTCGTCGAAATCAGGCCCTTGGTTACGTCGGCTTCTTCCACCGTCACCAGTTTGTACTCGATTTCGGTGGACTTCGCAACGTCGAGAACGACGATGCGGGAGCCATAAGCGGCGCGGTCTTTTGGTAAGTTGGTTAGGTTCATCATGGAAATGTCGGCCATGCGCTGGTGAAGCTGGCCGAGCCGGGCGGAGACGTAGGATTGGCGTTCCTTGGCGTACTTGTACTCAGCGTTTTCGGAAAGGTCGCCGTGAGCGCGAGCTACCTTGATTTCCTTGGGCAGCTCGTCGTGAAGTTCGTGCTCGAGGGCGGCGATTTCGATTTTCAGCTTCTTTTTAATTTTCTCAGCGAGATCGATCATTTTGGCAAGTATGAGAGGGCAAGATAATGAAGGGATGCCCTCGTGTCGTGTTTTTTGGGATTACCCAAAGATTATAGAGGATTTGCGCGGGGAACCGCAAATGCCAGAGATGTGTTAAGAGCATGCGGCCCAACGAGCGAAGCGGCCAGGTAATGGGAAATTTTTACTTGACAGTTAATTTGCACGCGAAATACCCTCCGGCTGGTTCTCCATGCATGCGGTGGATGGATTCAAAAAGAAGCTGCTAAGCGAGGCGAAATCAATGGCCCAAGACCCGTTCCCGCCTGTTGCGCTGGAGGCTGTACTTGACGATGAGCGGCAGGAAATAGAGAAAGTGCGAGAAATGAGGGGGACGTCTGGAAAAACGGGTAAACCGCGTGATGCCGCGGTTCCACCGGTAGCGCCGATCGCGGGAAAGGCCGACGCCGCCGAGCCGGCATGGCAGAAGGACAACGTCAATTGGGTCAATGCGGTCAGCAAAGCTCATGCTGCGAACCTGACGGGATTGGCGTTTTCAGGGGGAGGGATCCGTAGCGCAACCTTCAACCTGGGCGTGCTACAGGCCTTGGCGGAGTTGAAGCTGCTACACCGTATCGACTATCTCTCGACTGTCTCCGGCGGAGGATACATTGGAGGGTGGCTGGCGGCGTGGACGAAGCGGCTAGAAAGTTTTGGGGAGGTACAAAAACGGCTGGCGACAAACCGTGTGCACCAGATAGACGACAAAGAGCCGCCTCCGATCCGGTTTTTACGGGTGTTCAGCAACTACCTGACGCCCAAGCTGGGAATTATTAGCGGCGACACTTTGGCAATGGTGGCGATCTATCTGCGGAACTTGCTGCTGAATCAGACGATCGTGCTCGCTGTGCTGACGGCGCTCCTGCTACTCCCGCGTCTCGCGGAGAAATGGGGACTGGCGGCCGAGTGGAATCCAGAAATCGGGCGCAGCTGGATGTATGCCGGGATGGTCCTGCTGATAACCGCATTTCTGATAATCCTAAACAATATGGCATACCTGGATTGCCGCGACGATGGCGGCGCGCGACAAATGACGAAACAAGGTTGGATTTTGGCACTGGCAGCCGGACCACTGTTTGCGGTGGCGATTCTCGGGGCGCTCTGGCAGGTAGCGAGGTTCTCTCAAATCGGAGGAGGAAGTCACGGGAACCATTTGCCGTACGCTGAATCGGCACTTTATGGCGCGATTGCTTACAGCGCGATATGGGTAGCAGCAAGCGCCGCAGGATTCGCTTACAGGCGCTGGCTGGCGCCATTTGTATCGAAGATCGCTGAAGAGATGGCCGATTTGGCCGGACATGCACGAACCCAAGCAAAGGCACCGCCTGCAGAGAACAATACGAAGTCGGCGGCGGACCGGTTTTATGCAAAGTTGCGATCAGCGCGCGATTTTGCGATCACGCTAATCGGAGCGGCGGGAGCTGGCGCACTGGCGGGATGGCTGTACGCTCTGCTGTCGGAGAAGACACTCTGTTGGACGACACAGGCGGCGCTAACGGCGGGCGTGCCGCTGGTGCTGGGTATCTTCCTGCTCGCGGGAACACTGCACATTGGACTGATGGGAGTCGTGTTTCGCGACCGGGCCCGGGAATGGTGGGGACGATTGGGAGGATGGCTGTTGCTGTGGGGGATCGTATGGCTGGCGATTTTCTGGGTCGCGCTCTATTTTCCGGCATTCATATCGAATAACGCGTTCGTGAAGAGTCTGGCTGCAAAGTATCTGACGCCGGCGTGGATCCTGACGACACTGGCGAGCGTGCTCGCTGGGAAGTCAAGTGGGTTGGGGATTCCGGGAACGGAAACTTGGAAGGACGGAGTTGCGAAAGTGGGGCCGTATGCATTTATCGCGGGGCTGTTGTGCTGGCTTTCCTACGGGATCGCAAGAGTGCAGCACCTGGATCTGTTCAGCGAATACCCCAGCATCAGCGCACACCGGCTCTGGTGGGCGATCTTAATGTGTGCGGCGGTGGCGGGAATTATGGCGTGGCGCGTGGACGTCAACCAATTCTCAATGCATTTGTTTTATCGCAACCGCCTGGTGAGGTGCTATTTGGGGGCCTCAAACGAAGGACGTTCGCCGAACCGATTTACAGGATTTGACGGGACTGACGACATGCCGCTCAAAGACTTGAGGGTGGACGCGGAAATTCCGTACGACGGACCGTATCCGGTCATGAATATGTCGCTCAACCTGGTTAAGGGCAAAGATTTGGCGTGGCAGGAGCGGATGGCGGAGTCGTTCGTTATGACGCCACGATATTGTGGATTCGACGTGTGGCTGGAGGAACAGGACAGCCCAATGATGCGGCTACAAAGGCCACTCACGGAAGAGGAAGTGGAAAAGCGAAAAGCCGAAGAGGCGCATAGCTTATTGCGAAGATTGTTCCGGCCGCTCGAACGTTATGGATATCGTCGAACGGAAGAATACGCGTTTCCACCGCCATTCAATGGGCCGAATTTAGGGTTGGCGATGGGGATATCGGGGGCGGCGGCAAGTCCGAATATGGGATCTTACAGCTCGGCCCCGGTAGCGTTTCTAATGACGTTATTCGATGTGCGTCTGGGACAATGGCTCGGAAATCCTCGAAACCGGCGAACGTCGGGGCGGGCGACGCCGATCTTTGGATTGCCTTACTTGCTGAACGAGCTGTTTGCAGGTACCGATGACGAAGCCGCGTACGTATATCTTTCTGACGGCGGACATTTTGAGAATATGGGATTGTATGAGTTGGTGAAGCGGCGGTGCGGGCTGATCATTGTGTGCGATGCGGAGGCAGACGACTGCTATGGGTTTACAGGGTTGGGAAACGCAATCCGGAAATGCCGAATCGATCTGGGAATCGATGTCGATCTGGACGTGGCCGACATTAAGCCGAAGAAGATCGACAAGCCTAGCAAGAAGCATTGCGCAATAGGGACGATCCATTACGAGACTGTGGACAAATCCGCGCCTACCGGAACAATTATTTACTTCAAGGCGTCCCTGACCGGTGACGAGTCCACCGATATAGAAAATTATCATACGATGCATCCACAGTTTCCGCACGAAACTACGGTGGATCAATGGTTCACCGAATCGCAATTTGAAAGCTACCGAGAGCTGGGCTATCACGAAGTGATGACCTCGATGTTGGGTGAAGCGACTGTGACTTTGCCAACCGGAGCAGCAACGCCCACGAATGGAGCGTTAGATGCGCGATTGAAAATCGAGCTGGAGAAGTTCGGTTTTGACGTTTCGAGATTGACTGCTGGCGGCCAGAAGGCAAGCTAGTTAGTAGCCTGAGAGCGCTGCGCACCGCCATTCTGAGCGGCGAGAAACTCTACAATTGCTTGATGTGCCGCGCCGGGCTGGTCGGTTTCGAAAATGTGACTTGCGTGCGGGAGCAGCACGAGTTTGGCGTGTGGTAAACGGCCGGCGATTAGCCGCGAGTTCGCGGCTGGGACGAGCCTGTCGGTTTCGCCGTGAATGACTAGCGTGGGAGCCGTGATTTGCGCGATGCGGCTGTATGCTTCCCAGGCGATGATCCCTTGAAGTTGGGACATGTACCCCTGCGGAGTGGGATACCACTTCATGCGGATGGCCATGTCTTCGTCGATGCGGTCGCGCGGAGTAGCCACGTCATAAATGAACGGGATGATGGCCTCTTTGGCTTCTTCAGGCGTCATCCCCTGACGCATGAGAGTTTGCAGCGCCGCGGGCTCGGCTTGTATCGCATGCGGACCGCCTGACGCGGTGCAACCCAGAATCAGCGAACGCACACGCTTCGGATACTGAAGCGCAAATTCCTGCGCAATCATGCCGCCCATGGAAACACCGAACACGTGCGCGCTCTCGACGCCCGCAGCATCGAGAACAGAAGCCGCATCCGAGGCCATCAATGCGATAAAGTAAACGCCTGGCGGCACATCACTTTGGCCCACGCCGCGATTATCGAGAGCGATGGTGCGATAACGATTTGCAAGAACAGGGCGGGTGCGATGCCACATGTAGGAGGGGTAGCTGAGGCCCATGATGAGCAATAGAGGTTCGCCGGAACCCTGTTCATCCCAATATATTTTGGCACCTTGATTTTGCACGAAGGGCATGGCACCTCCAATCGTGAGACGCGGCCGTGGTCAGCACTTCCGCGGAGAAGTCCTTCAAACAGATAGTTACACACAGATGAATGTGACTAACGCGGCCGCCATTGTATATAATCCGGCCCACTATGCCAAACCAAGAAACGCTGTACAACGTAGCCGACCGGGTCGCGACGATCACTCTCAACCGTCCAGATAAACTGAACGCCTGGACCGCCGTTATGGAAGGCGAAGTAAAAGCCGCGGTGAGAGACGCGGAACGTGACGAAAATGTTCGCGTCATCGTCTTGACGGGCGCGGGACGCGGGTTCTGCGCGGGCGCGGATATATCGCTCTTGTCCACGGTCGCGACGAAGGGACTTGATTCCGCGCAACGGGCCCAAGCGGTGCAACCTCAGGGCGGCACGGTCGAAGGTACAAGAGCGGATTTTCAGAAAAAATATTCATATTTCCCGGCGGTCACAAAGCCCGTGATTGCGGCCATCAACGGCCCCATAGTCGGTTTGGGATTGGTGATTGCGTTGTACTGCGATTTACGTTTTGCGTCCGACGGTGCGCGTTTCGGAACGGCATTTGCGCGCCGAGGACTGATTGCCGAATACGGAATGGCGTGGATGTTACCGCGTCTGGTGGGACACGCGAACGCACTGGACTTGCTTTTTTCCGCAAGGATGATCGATGCGGCAGAGGCTCTGAGAATGGGACTGGTGAATCAGGTCTACCCGCAAGCGACGTTCCATGAGAAGGTTCGGGAATATGCCGTGGATGTGGCGGCGAACGTTAGTCCGCGGTCTCTGCGCGTAATCAAGCGGCAGGTTTACGATGCAATGTTTCTGACTCTGGCGGAATCCTTTGAGATCTCCGAGCGAGAAATGCTGGCCAGCCTGCAGTGCGAAGACTTCAAAGAAGGCGTGGCGCACTTTGTCGAAAAGCGCGCTCCGGTCTTCACCGGCAAATAGAAGAGACCTTTGACCTATGGACTTTGAACCCAGCGCAAAGACGAAGGAGCTGCAGCGGCGGCTACAAAGCTTCATGGATGTCCACGTGTATCCGAACGAACGCCGGTTCCACGAGGAAATCGAGCGCGATCGCTGGAAGCCGACGCGGATTGTGGAAGAGCTGAAGTCGAAGGCGCGCCAAGAGCGACTGTGGAATTTGTTTTTGCCGCACGATGAAAATGGCGCGGGCCTGACCAACCTGGAGTACGCGCCACTTTGCGAGATCATGGGCCGCAGTCACATGGCGCCCGAGGTATTCAATTGTTCCGCGCCGGATACGGGAAATATGGAGGTGCTGGCGCGTTATGGCACGGCGGAGCAGAAAGAAAAATGGCTGAAGCCGCTGCTGGCCGGCGAAATCCGATCGTGCTTTTCCATGACCGAGCCGGACGTCGCGTCTTCGGATGCGACCAACATTGCATCGGGCATCGTCCGAGACGGCGATGAATACGTAATCAACGGGCGAAAATGGTGGTCCTCCGGAGCAGGCGATCCGCGCTGTAAAATCGCGATATTTATGGGCAAGAGCGATCCTGCTGCGCCCGCGCACAGGCAGCAGTCGATGATCCTCGTGCCGCTTGAGAGGCCCGGAGTGAAAATCGTGCGGCTGCTAACGGTTTTCGGATACGACCATGCGCCGCACGGGCACGCTGAAATTCACTTTGAAAAAGTGCGCGTGCCAGCGGCGAACATGTTGCTCGGCGAAGGGCGCGGATTTGAGATTGCGCAAGGGCGTCTGGGGCCTGGGCGGATTCATCACTGCATGCGATGCATCGGGCTCGCGGAGCGGGCGCTCGAAACAATGTGCGAGCGGGTGCAAGCGCGGGTGGCCTTCGGGAAAGCACTAGCCGAGCAGGGAACGATTCGCGCCGGAATCGCCGAGTCTCGCATGGAGATCGAACAAGCACGGCTGCTGACCCTGAAGGCCGCGCACATGATGGACACGGTTGGAAACAAAGCGGCACGCGCCGAAATTGCGATGATCAAAGTGATAGCGCCTAACGTGGCTCTGCGCGTGCTTGATCGGGCGATTCAGGCATACGGGGCGGCCGGAGTTTCGCAGGACACGTTCCTGGCTAGCTCCTGGGCAATGGCTCGAACGCTGCGATTGGCCGATGGTCCGGACGAGGTCCATGTCGAATCGATTGCGAAGTGGGAGTTGGCGAAAGCCAAGAAAAATTGATGCCGCCGGTCGTCATCAAGAACCCGCAAGCGCTGAAAGAATTCGTGAGCGGGGAAATTGGCGTCACGGAATGGTTCCCTGTGACGCAAGAGCGGATCGAGCAGTTTGCCGAAGCGACGGAAGACCGGCAGTGGATTCATCTAGACCGCGCGCGGGCGAGAAAGGAGTCACCTTACGGCGACACGATCGCTCATGGGTTTCTTACACTTTCTTTGCTCAGCCACCTTATGAAGGAAGCGATTCAAGTCCAAGGGGGCGTGCGCCTGGCAGTGAATTACGGCTTGAATCGAGTGCGATTTCCCGCTGCAGTGCGGGCGGATTCCAGGATTCGTGCGCGAATTGGGCTCCTGGAACTAAAGGAACTCTCTGATGCGGTTGAAGCGACCTATTCCGTAAACATAGAAAACGAGGGATCTGCAAAACCAGTCTGCGTTGCGGAGTGGATCGTCCGCTACTACACCTGATTAACTCTTATTTGAGTGCAGATTTGGAAAGCTTACCCGAGCGATGCCCTAAATTCGGCCGGTTTGCGCGCAGTGCAAAGAAGCACGCAAAAGTATCTGGATTCTTTCGGGCATGGCTGCAAAGCGTTCGTCTTTGGTAAGGCCTTGATGGTAGCGGTAATAAATTTGCTGGACGATGACGGCAAGTTTGAAACGGGCGAAGGTGAGATAGAAAGCGATCTGCGAAGCATCGCATCCCGTTTTTTGAGCGTAGTACTGCACGATTTCTTCGCGCGTAAAGCTGCCCGGATAGTTCGTGGGTCCCCAGCGATTTTGTTCCAGCTCCTCAGGGTCCTTCGCATCGATCCAATAGGCCAGTACAGCGCCGAGGTCTGAGAGAGAGTCACCGATGGTGGACATCTCCCAATCGAGCACGCCGACAATTTTCGTGATGTCGCTCGAATCGAGGACTACGTTGTCGTATTTGTAGTCATTGTGAATCAGCGAAACGGCGCTTGAGGATGGCATGTGTTGCTGCATCCACGCGGAAATTTTCTCCACTTCGGGATAATCGTGTGTCCTGGAACCGGAGTAGCGCTCGGTCCAGCCACGGACCTGCCGTTCCAGATATCCCTCCGGCTTACCCAGATCGGAAAGACCCGCGGCAGCGTAATCCACGCGGTGCAGGCGTATGAGATTTTCAATGAAGGATTCGCTGAGCCGTCGCGCTGTTTCCGGAGGAAAATCCAAACCGGACGGCAACTGTCTGCGAAGAATGATGCCGTGGATCGGTTGCATCACGTAGAACGGTGCGCCGATAACGGAAGCGTCGTCACAATAGAGAAGCACTTCGGGAGCCGGGGCGTAGACGGAGTGGAGCTTAGAGAGCACGCGAAATTCGCGGCTCATATCGTGTGCCGATTTGACCTTGCTTCCGAAGGGAGGGCGCCGAAGAACCAACTCCTTGGCGCCAAGATGCAATGAATAAGTCAAATTGGAGTGGCCGCTGGGAAATTGACGAATCTTGAGCGCACCTGCTTCGTTGGGGAAGTTACTGCGCAAAAAAGGTTCGAGCTTGGCTACATCCAACTCTTCGCCAGACCGAATGGCCGCCGGATGATCCAGGAAATCGCTCACAGCAAGCCTCCTAGCGGTAGGTCATCGTCACGGGATCATCGAGATGCCCGTGGACATTGAAAGAGCTGAGTGTAAAACGCTCGGCGGAGTAGAGAAATTCACTCCAAGAGGAGTTGTTCGACATCCAGCTCACTTGCAAGGCTTTTTCCGCAGAGAGATGCATAGCACGCTGCATGGCAACCGCGATCGGACCACCGGAAGTAAAAATGGCAACTCGTTCACCGCGTACCCCGGCAGAGAGAAACTTTACGAGGCCGGAATTGACCCTGAAGCAAAACTCTGACCAAGTCTCTACGCCTGGCGGAGAGATCTCGCCGCGCACCCACTCGCCAATGACAGCTTCGAACAACTTTTGAAAAGTCGCGCGTTTTTCGGCAGCGGCCGAGGACTGAAACGCCTCGTGGAGATCTCGGATTCTCTGGTCGTTCTCGATCAGCACGGGCAGGCTGCATTTGAGCACTGCTTCTCCTTGATATTCGTCGAACTCCGGTAGCACAAGAGGCTCAGGAAACTTGAGACCGGCTTTTTCGTAGCCGTTGCTCACAAGTTTGATGGTGTCTTGCTGACGGACACAGGGACCGACGCAGGTGCGGTCGAAAACGACGTGACGTCGCGCCCAGTATTCGCCGAGAAGACGCGATTGCGCCTCTCCGAGCGTGGATAACTTGTCATAGTTCGGCTCAAGAAATGAAGCTTGCGCGTGACGGACAAGGAAGAGGGTTCCCATTGTTAGATCAACATGGCGTCAATCGTTATACCGCAAGGCGCGCGGAGGAAGAAATTCGGACAGGTTCAGATTCCGATGGCCAATGGGTCATTTTCAATTGGCGCGCTCGAACAAAGCTGCCGCGCCTTGTCCTCCCCCAATGCACATGGTGACGACTCCGTACCGCGCTTTGCGGCGAGCCATTTCGGTGGCAATGGTGCCAACCATGCGCGAACCCGTCATTCCGAAGGGATGTCCGATAGCGATTGAGCCGCCGTTAACATTGAGCTTTTCAGGGTCGATACCCAGTCGGTCGCGGCAATAAATTACCTGGACGGCGAAAGCTTCGTTCAGTTCCCAGAGATCGACATCGCTCGTTCGCAGGCCGCAACGACTTAGGAGTTTCGGCACGGCGAAGACCGGGCCGATGCCCATTTCGTCGGGTTCGCAGCCCGCGACTTGGAATCCGCGGAAAATTAGTTTGTAAGGAACACCCAACTGATCGGCACGCTGGCGAGACATCAACAGCGTGGCGGACGCGCCGTCAGAAAGTTGCGACGAGTTGCCGGCCGTCACCGTTCCCAGGCCGCTGTCCGGGTCAAAATGGGGTTTGAGGTTGAGCAAGCCTTGCAGAGTAGTGTCGGGCCGGTTGCATTCATCGCGACCGGCGGTAGCATCCTCTTTGCCAACGATTTCTCCGGACTTCTTGTCCAGGATGCCGCGAGTGACGCGCATCGGCGCGATTTCAGCGTCGAAAAACCCCTCTTGTTGAGCGCGGGCAGTGCGCTGCTGACTCAGAAGCGAATATTCGTCCTGAGACTCGCGATTCACTTTGTATCGTTTAGCGACTACCTCCGCGGTGTTACCCATCACCATGTAGATTCCGGGCATCTTCTCCAGCAATCCGGGATGCGGGTTGTAGTCTCGCGTGATCATGCTGATGCTTTCCACGCCGCCGCCGACCGCAGCATCCACGCCTTCGTTGATAATCTGGTGGGCGGCCACCGTGATCGCTTGTAAGCCAGAAGAGCAGAAGCGGTTGATAGTTGTACCGGCAACCGATGCGGGAAGTCCGGCAAGCATGGCGGAAGTACGGGCTATATTCTGGCCTTGCGCACCATGGGGTTGGGCGCAACCGAGGACCACGTCTTCGATTTCTTTTACGTCAAGCTTTGGAGTTTTGGCCAAGACATCCTTAATACAGTGTGCGGCGAGATCTTCAGGCCGCGTCAGGTTAAAGGACCCGCGAAAGGACTTGGCAAGGGGTGTGCGCGAACTGGCAACTACGACTGCTTCTCTCATCTATTCTCCGGCTGCTGGAATGAAGTCACAGATCCACGAAAATGTCTTACGGCAGCGCTTTATGACTGCAGTTTGCGCGAATGGAAAACTACGTCGCCACGCCTTCTTCCTTGCCGAACTGGGCGAATGTCTTGCCCTGCTCTGCAAGGCGCTTCAGCAGAGGGGCGGGCTTCCAGATATCGCCGTGCTGACGATGGAATTCGGAGATGCGCTCGTAAACTTTCTTGAGGCCGACGGTGTCGGCATACCACATGGGACCGCCGCGGAATGCGGGAAAGCCGTAGCCGTTCAGATAAATAATGTCGATGTCCGAAGCGCGCAGCGCATAGCCCTCCTCCAGAATGCGCGCGCCTTCGTTAACCAGGGCATAGATGCAGCGATCTGTGATTTCTTCGGGGGGGATTTGGCGTTGCACAATTCCCGCCTCGGCGACCCACTTGCGAATGAGTTCGTCAACTACGGGGTCTGGAGTCGCGCGGCGTTGGTCGTCATATTTGTACCAACCCGCTCCGGTTTTTTGCCCGAAACGGCCGAGTTCACACAGATGATCTTCGACGAATGCCTGGCGAATGCCGGGCGGTTGCAGATGGCGATATTCCTTGTTGATGCGCCAGCCGACATCGAGACCTGCAAGGTCGCCCACGGCCAGCGGTCCCATGGCGTTGCCGAAATCGACCAGCGCCTGGTCCACGGCTTCGATGCTCGCACCTTCTTCGATCAAGAACTGAGCTTCGCGGCGGTAGGGGCCAAACATACGATTGCCGACAAAGCCCCTGCAGTTGCCGACGAGCACGCCCACTTTGCCCAGCGTTTTTGAAAGCTGCATGCAAGTGGCGATAACTTCCGGGGAAGTAGCTTTGCCGCGAACGATCTCCAGCAGCCGCATAACATTCGCAGGGCTGAAAAAATGCGTGCCGATGACAAATGCAGGCCGTGAGGTGGACGCAGCGATCTCGTCGATGTTTAGCGTTGAAGTATTGCTGGCAAGAATGGCGCCAGGTTTGCACACGCGATCCAGTTCTTTGAAGACGTCCTTCTTGAGAGCCATGCCTTCGAACACGGCTTCGATAACCAAATCCACGGTCGAAAAACCGTCGTAGCTAAGCGTGGGCGTGATTCGGTTCAGGCGCTCATCGGCAGCTTGCTGAGCGAAACGGCCGCGCTTGACGGAATTTGCATAGTTCGATTTGATCGTAGCCAGCCCGCGATCGAGCGCCGCTTGGTCCGTCTCTTTGAGAAGTACGGGAATGCCCGCATTGGCAAGCACCATAGCGATGCCGCCGCCCATGGTCCCTGCGCCCACAACCGCGGCAGTCTTTATGGGGATGAGGGGAGTGTCCTTGGGAATGTCGGGAATCTTGCTGACTTCGCGCTCGCTGAAGAAAACATGGATGAGCGATTTGGATTGCTCGGAGAAAAGGCAATCGATGAATAGCTTCTGCTCAAACTTGCAGCCTTCTTCAAATGGCATTTTTGTGGCGGCTTCGATGGCATCGATGGCAGCGACTGGAGCGAGCAGACCCCGCTGCTTCTTGGCGGCCGTTTCACGCGCGGAAGAAAAGATCGACGCATTCTCCGTCGCGTTACCGAGTTTTTCGTTGCGCTCACGCGTTTTTGGGGCAGGCTCCGCGGCGACCTCGCGCGCAAAGGCAACCGCTCCGGCGAGGAGATCGCCTTCGATGATGCGATCAATGATGCCGAACTTCAGCGCTTCGTCCGCCTTAACCGGATTGCCGATCATGCACATTTCGACGGCTTTCGCCACACCAGAGAGCCGCGGAAGCCGCTGGGTGCCTGCCGCGCCAGGAATAAGACCGAGCTTCACTTCCGGCTGGCCAACTTGGGCACTCGAAACAGCCACACGATAGTGACCGGCCATCGCCAATTCCAATCCGCCGCCAAACGCCGTTCCATGAATGGCTATGATCACCGGCTTGGTGCTGTCTTCCATTTTCAAGAGGAACGGAGTGAGCCCTGCGCCGCGCGGCTTGCCCGACGTCATCTTACCGAATTCTTTAATATCCGCTCCGGCGACGAAGGTACGACCACCGCCGATGAGCACCGCGGCTTTGACGCTGGCGTCCTGAGCGATACGGTCAAGCGCTTCTGAAATGCCTTCGGGGACGCCGGGGCTCAGAGCATTGACCGGAGGATTATTGATGGTAATGATCGCGATGTCGTTGTCTTTTGTCAGTTGCACTAGATCAGTCATGGAAAGAATCCTCTGGTTTGATAGTTTACGCTGTTTTCGCTGAGACGTTGCCGGAGTCGATCACCGCAGAGGCGATGCGCTCGCGATGAAATGTGGCGTCTCCGAATGCCGTTTCCGATGCCTTCGCCCGACGGTAATACAGATGAACGTCGTTTTCCCAAGTGAATCCCATGCCGCCGTGAATCTGGATGCCACGGTTGCCGACCGTGCGGCCAGCATCGCTGGCGTACATCTTGGCGATGGAAACGGCGGTGGCTGCGTCCGGGGCTTTTTCTTCCAGCGCCCACCCGGCATAGTACACGGCCGAACGAGAACTCTCGGTTTCCAAATACATATCCGCGCATTGGTGCTGGACGGCCTGAAACGATCCGATGGGTTTGCCGAACTGTTTCCGAGTTTTGGCGTATTCCACGGTAATTTCGAGCGTCCGCTGCATACCGCCGACTAATTCGGCAGCCAGCGCGGCGGTGGCGATGTCGAAAGCCCGCGGGAGCTGCGAAGCAGAGCCCAACTCTTTCGCCGGAGTATTGCTGAATTCGACGACGTAGAGTTTTCGCGTAAGGTCCATTCCCGACATGGGAGATATTTTCAGGCCGGGAGCTTTGGAGTCCACCAGGAATACGCCGTTGCGCGCAACGACGATGATGAAATTGGCAACTGCGGCATCCGGAACAAAGAATTTCTCTCCGTTGAGCTTCCCATTAGAAGCGTTCAGTTGAATGTCTCGCGGGTTCCAACTCGCACTCGCTTCCAGAATGGCGACGGTAGCGCGGACTTCTCCCCGACAGATGGGTGCAAGATATTTGCTTTTGAGCGCAGGTGTGCACACGGCATCCAGGACCGAGCCAGCCAGCACGACAGTCGAAAAAAATGGGCCAGGCAAGAGAGCGCGTCCGGCCTCTTCCATCAAGAGCATGAGTTCCACTTGGCCGAGGCCGACTCCACCGTACTCTTCCGGGAAAATGATGCCGGTGTAACCCTGATCCGTGAGCTTCGACCAAAGAGCGGCATCGTAAGCGGTGTCCGTTTCCATAATGCGTCGCATTTCAGCGCTAGGACACTCACCGGCGAAGAACTTGCGCGCGCTGTCTTTCAGAAATTCCTGGCTTTCACTCAAACCGAATTGCATGGCGTATCCCCTCAGTAGCTTCTGGGCAGTCCGAGAACGAAATGGCCAATGATGTTCCGTTGCACCTCGGAGGTGCCGGCTTCGATGGTATTGCCGCGCGTGCGCAGGTAGGCGTAGGACCAAATTCCTTCTTCGATGGCGCGCGGATCGCCGGCCAGAAGTTGTCCATAGGAACCGAGAATTTCCTGAGCGATTTGCTGCAGTCGCTGGTTGAGCTCGCTCCAGAAAATCTTCTGGATGGAGCCTTCCGGACCGGGCACGCCTGTAGCGGTGATGCGACTGAAGGCGCGCATCTGGTTGAAACGCATGATTTCGATCTCTGCGCTGCACTGTGCGAGTTTCTGGCGGATGAGCGGGTCCTGAGATGCAGGCCGGCCGTTGCGTTGAATATTTCGAGAGAGCTCAATGAGACGCGTGATGTAACTCTTGAATATGAGATGCAGGCGAGCGCCGTACGAGCCTCGCTCGTACATCAGGGTACTCATCGCCACATTCCATCCGTCATTCACTTTGCCGAGAATATTTTCGGTTGGCACGCGAACATCGCGAAAGAAAATCTCGTTGAATTCGGATTCCCCAGTCATCTGGCGCAGAGGACGTACCTCGACGCCGGGTGATTTCATATCCACGAGGAGCACTGAAAGTCCCTTGTGTTTCGCGAGGCTGGCATCGGTGCGAACGACCAGCTCACACCAGTTGCCGACCCAGCCGTAGCTGGTCCAGACTTTTTGGCCGTTGACGACGTAGTGATCGCCGTCGAGTCGCGCCTCCATTTGCAAACCGGCGAGATCGGAACCGGCGTTAGGCTCGGAAAAGCCCTGGCACCAGATTTCTTCGGCGCTCAAAATTTTCGGAATAAAGCGCTTTTTCTGAGCTTCCGTCCCGTAGGCGATGATGGTGGGGCCGATGAGACCTAAACCGAGGGAGTTGGCCATGGGCGGCGCTTCGACGCGCGCCATTTCTTCCCAAAATATGGCTTGCTGCATCAGCGAAGCGCTGCGACCCCCATATTCCTTGGGCCACGAAACGGCGGCCCAGCGGCCCTCCTGAAGCTTTCGCTGCCAGGCTCGCAGATAGGGGAACGATTCCTCCATGGGCTTTTCGCGCCATTCTTTCCAATCTTTCGGGACGTTGGAAGCCAGCCAGGCGCGAAGCTCGTCGCGAAACGTCAATTCTTCAGGGGTTAAATTTAAATCCATGAACAAGACTCCTTCGTGTTACCTGGCGCGAACTGCGCTCTGTTTTTTATCTACTGCGAAACAAATCTCTGAGAACCAGATCTAATCAAGCGCCGGACTTCGGCTTGGACGCCGGGGCACCAAAGTCAGGGCGAATCGTATCCTTGCCCTGCCAATATTTTTTGCGCAGATCCTTTTTCAGAATTTTTCCGGTGCCAGTCTTGGGCAAGCTATCGACAAATTCGACTGAGCGCGGACATTTGTAATGTGACAGGTGCGCACGGCAAAACTCGATAAGTTCGGACTCCGAGGCGGTGGCTTTCGGTTTTAAAACCACCAGTGCCTTGGGAACTTCGCCCCACTTCTCGTCGGGAACGGGAATTACGCCGACCTCCAGGACGGCGGGATGCGCGAGGATGGCCTTTTCAAGTTCGAGGGAGGATATATTTTCTCCGCCACTTACGATGATGTCTTTTTTGCGATCGACAATCAGCAGGTAGCCCTCTTCGTTGAAAGTAGCCATATCCCCGGTGTGGAACCATCCGCCGCGTAGAGCTTCGGCGGAAGCTTCCGGCTGGCGCCAGTAGCCCTCCATCACGCCATCACTACGCGCGACGATTTCGCCGATGGCTTGCCCATCGCGCGGCACGTCGCGATCGTCAGCGTCCACCACTCGTATCTCTGTGCCGGGGAATGCGTAGCCAGTCATCGCTTGGCCCACGTAGCGCTGTTCGCCTTCCCAGCCCAAACCTGACTTCATCGGAGAAATCGTGAGCGAGGGGGACGTTTCCGTCAGACCGTAGCCCGAAAAGCACTCGCAGCCGAGAGCTTGTTCAACCTCGCGAATGAGTGTTGGCGACGACGCAGCGCCGCCGATGACAATCCTTCGCAAGGTACTCAAATCATAATTGTGGCGCTCGGGACAGTTCACCAGAGCCGTGGCCATGATGGGAACCAGGCTGCAGGAGTGGACTTTTTCCACTTCAATTAGCCGGAACACTTCTTTGGTTTCGAAACGCTGGATCATGACGTGCTTTCCGCCGAGCAAGACTAGGAAATGCGCGACACCCCAGCCATTCGCGTGGAAGAGAGGAATGGTATGCAGCTCGACGGCCCCGTTTTCGATCTGGAATCCCATGCAGACATTCAGCGCATGAAGGTAGATATTTCTGTGCGTAAGCATTACACCCTTGGGATTTGCGCTAGTACCGCTGGTATAGAAGAGCTCAGCCAAGGAGTTTTCGTCGATGGAGTTGATGTCGGCGCGACGCGGTGTGGCCTCTGCGAGAAGGGCGTCGTAGTTGCGGGGGTCGAGCCAAGGCGCGTCTGGAGAACCGTCAAGTTGAACGAACATTTTTACCGTGCGAAGACTCGGGCGAAAAGATTCCACTAAGCCAAGAAACTGCTTTTCCACGAAGAGGATGGTCGCGCCGGAATCATTCAGAATGAAGGCCAGTTCATCCGGAGCCAGACGGATGTTCAGCGGGAGAAGAACAGCGCCGGCTTCCGGAACGCCGTAGTAAGCTTCCAGCAAGCGGTGACAATTGGCGCCGAGGAAAGCAACGCGATCGCCAGCTTGGATGCCGGCCTGACGCAAAGCACCCGCCAAACGGCCGACTCGCTCGGCGAATTGTGCGTATGTAAAGCGGTCTTGGTTGCAGACTACCGCGGTCCTACCCGGATATTGCTGCTCCGCATAGCGCAGAAAGCGGAGAGGTGTAAGTGGAATATTCATAGCGTGCCGCGCCTGGATCAGGCGGATTGGCCTCCGTCGACCACCAGGATGTTTCCGGTCACAAAATCTGACGCGTCGGAAGCGAGAAAAATAGCGGCGCCCTTTAAATCATGAGGCCCGCCGAAGCGGCCCAAAGGTACGCCCGCCAATAGCATCTCTTTGCTACGTTCGATGACTTTTCCCGACATGTCGGTCGGGAACCAGCCGGGGGCAATCGCATTGACGTGAATATTGTGCATGCCCCACTTGCAGGCTAAGTCCTTGGTGAAGATGATCACACCGCCTTTGCTGGCGCTGTAACCGATGGCGGAAAAATTCGGAGATGAACCACGCAGCCCGGCAACTGAGGCGATGTTGATAATCTTTCCGCGGCGTTGCGCGATCATGACTTTGCCCACCGCTTGCGAAAAAAGAAAGGTGCCCGTGAGGTTGGTTTCGATCACTCTATTCCACTGCTCGAGCGTCATTGATTCGACAGGAGCGCCCCAGGAAGTGCCGGCATTGTTGATCAAGATGTCGATGCGCCCAAATTGTTTGACGGTGGCGTCGGCAACCTCTTGAATGCTGGCGGGTTCTTTGACATCGCAGCCGAGCGCGAGAACTTGAACGCCCAACTTTCGCAATTCCTCTGCGGCCCGCTCGCAGCGCTCTTTTTTGCGCGCGCAGAGCACCAGATTCGCGCCCATTTCCGCCAAGCCTTCGGCCATCTGCCGGCCGAGGCCGACGGAACCGCCGGTAACGATCGCGACGCGTCCGGTGAGATCGAAGATTTGCCGGGTTTTCACTTTATTTGCTGCCGCACTGAGAAAGTTCCCTCTTGGCGACAAACGTTTGTTTATAACACATGTTAGTGACTAACACTAGTTGCTGACGACCTTTGCTCGAAGGAGCTCTACAGCTCGAAAATCACCGGCGTGGATTTTCGAGCAACATCGTCCGCAACTGCTATTCGCTGCGGTAACAAGCTTTAATAGGTTTTGCGCGTCGTCTAAATATGCAGAAGACGGATTGCCAATCCGGCGAGCGCGCCGCCTGCTAGTGTGCCGATCACAGAAATGGGAGCGTATCCCCAATCGGAACTGCCTTTGCCTGCAATCGGCAGAATCGCGTGTGCCATTCTCGATCCAAGATCACGCGCTGGGTTCATGCTGGTGCCGGTTGGACCAGCGAGCGCGAGAATCAGTCCCCAGACCAGTGCGGCGATCAGGACCGGACCGAAACCAGCAGGTAAATTGGCGCGCGTCAAAATGCAAACGGCAACAAACACCAGCAGCGTCGTGGGAATAATTTCGCTGATCAGGTTGGTCACTCTGTTGGGTATGGATGGGTGGCTGCAGAAGCAGCCCAATTTCCTGACCGGGTCTGCAGTGGCAGCCCAATGCGGCAGGAAATGAACCCAGACGAGAACTGACCCAACAAATGCTCCCAACATTTGCGCCGTGACGTAGGGCAAGAGTTTGGAAAAATTGCCACTAACGATGGCCACACCCAGCGTCACGGCAGGATTGATGTGGGCGTCACTGCTTCCGCACGCTAAAGCAGTGAAAATTCCCGCCATGGCCGCAATCGCCCAGCCTGTCGATATCGAAATCCATCCACCGCCTTCTGCCTTGGAGCGTGAAAGAACTACGTCGGCGATTACACCGTTGCCCAGAAGAACCAGGACCAGCGTCCCCATAAACTCACCAAACATGGGTGATAGCATTGGTTTCCAATTCCTTAAAAGATGTGACGCGCGCGCAGGAGATACAGCGTTCGTTCGAGCGTCGGCACTTCGGACCGGTATGACACTTGCCGCCGGATCAACGACGGCCGGACCGGGAGAGTACTTTTCAGTCCGGCCCCGCGATACCCGGCACCATTGAATCCACGATCGAAACTGACGCGCGATCGATCAGAAGCCGAACCGGATCCCGAGCTGCACCTGGCGTTTCGGAAACGCCGAAGTGAATGCCAGCGGCGTACTGGGCGTGACAAGCTCGCCGTCCGGCAATACGGTGCCGGACCGGAGGCCGTGCACATTAAACGAAGTATTTCCCGTAGCGCATTGCCCTGATCTGGGGCATAGACCCGGTGTGGTCTGAATGCCAAAGAGAGGGTTCACTTCGTTGTTCACACTGGCAAAATTCGTGCGGTTCAAGATATTGAACCCTTCTGCCGTGAGCGTCATGTCGACCCTCTCGCCCAGTTTGTGCCGCCAGCTCAACCGCATGTCCCAGTCATAGAAGTTGGGCCCGAGACCCGTATCCCGAGAGTCGCCGAGGGGACGCTCATTGGTGATGTGATTGTCACCGTTGACTTCACCACCAGCCAGTAGATTGAAGGGCAGTCCGCTGTGGTAGGTGAAAATGGGAGAGAGCTGGAAGCCGGAAAGGAAGCCTTTCCAGGGGCTGTCGAACACTCCGGCGACCACAACTTTGTGCCGCTGATCAAACTCGGAAAGTCCTCGATCCAGCCCGAGTTGAGTCGGATCCTGCGGTCCGTAGTCCGTGTTGAAGTCTGTGGAGGTGTCGAATCCCTTGCTGAAGGTGTAATTCCCAAACAGGGTGAAGTGGTTACTAAAACGCTTCTTCATCTCCAGAATCAACCCTTCATACAGGGCGGACGCCGCGGAGGTGTATTGATTGTTCTGAGTAATCAGCGGATTCACAAAGCAGTTAAAGGGCTGATTCGGGTTCGCCAATGTCGCCGCGCAAGGCAGAGACGGCGTTTCGGGGGCGAGCAGCCCACCGAGTAGCGGGTCGCTCCCTGCAAACAGATTCCAGTTCTTATAGGTGAATGGCTTCCCGCTGGCCAGCGTGACCGTGCTCGTCGGGGTAGTCGGCAGCAGATTCGTGTCGATGGCTACCGGGAGATACAAAGTATGCGAGTAAATCCCGCTGACACCGATCGAGAAGCTGGGCGTGATCTCACGCTCAATCCCCAACGAAGCTTGTTGCGATTGAGGCGGCCTGTAGTTGGGAGGGTTGCTAAAGAGCACGGTCAACGGTGAGAGTTGGCCTGTACTCGCAACATTGATGCCGAACTGCGCTACGCCACCCGGCCCGGCACCCGGTGTAATGCAAGCGTTATTCCCCGGCGCAGGGGTTGTGCACTGGATCGCTCCCTGGGCAAACAATGTTTGGAAAACAACCGCGGCGCTTTGCAATCCTGGGACGCCGGGCGGGGGAAGCGCAAGCGGATCCACGTAGATGGAGATGAAGCGGTTACAGGGGCTACTCCCGTTCCCAGGGAATGGGTTCCCCGGAATGCCGCTGATTCCGCAGGTGTTTACAGCATTGTTGACCTGATCGGGAACTTGCGACTTGTTGTGCTGGTTCTCCACTGTGCTGTGATTGTGGTTGAGGACGCCGAGGCTCAAATCCACTTGGGGGATCTGCGCGTCGATGGGTCCGTAGAAAATCCCGTATCCGCCGCGAATCACGGTTTTGTGATCGTTGAATGGATCCCAGGCAAACGACACACGGGGCGCGAAGTCCTTATAGTAGGTGTTCAGAGGTCGAAATTGTGAATCGATATCGTAGCGCAGACCGTAGTTCAGCGTGAAATTGGATGTGATCTTCCACGAGTCCTGCACGTACAGTCCCGTCAGCGGCCGAGTGTAGGCAGGGTAGTCAGGATTACCGAAGCCCTGCTGATAGACCTGTGGCAGTCCGAAGGAAGCCGACTCTAGTGGAGACAGGCTGGGGAGCAGCGGAGACAGTAGGGTTCCGAAGTCCGGAAGAGTACTGAAGACGAAGCGCCCCGGAAGAAACGTATGGGATTCGGTGTGATTGCCGCGCAGCAGTTCGTCAACGCCAAACTGGATCGTGTGACGGCCACGGATCATGGTGACATTGTCGGCAAATTCGGTGCGGCGCAGAATAGTGAGGTTGGGCAAGAAGATGTTCGTCCCTAAATTGTTTATGAAACCGGGAATTTGGAGCCCTGGTTGCGCGGGTTCGTTCGGAATCACATTGAAACCGTTGTAATCCCATTGCACCCGCAACTCGTTCTGAGTAGTCGGGCTGAACTGGTGAAACCAGGCGCCCTGTATGTTGTTGTCATAGTCGTGGATCGAACTGCCGGCCGAGAAGGCTGTCAGAGATTGTACGTCCGGGTTTTGCTCCAGGTCGTGTGAGTAGCGATAGCTTAGAAAGAGCTGGTTGTTCGCATCGATATGGTGATCGAGGCGTGCGGAAGCCAAGTAATCGCGGGAGTTGTAGTCGAAAAGTCCTCCCTGCGATTCAAACTGGCTGACGAGGTAGGCACCGATGGGAGTAGCAACGGGGTTCACGTTGTTAACGGTTAACGCGCCACCGAGTACCTGAGCGCAGACGGCGGGTGGCAGCGATGTCGGCACTCCCAATTGCGCAGCCACAGCTGTACCGACCGGCCCGCTCAGGCAAGGTATAGGGACCGGGGATGGGTTTGCTGCCAACGGGGCGAGAATCTGCGTCTGCTGGTCGAAAGTTGGACGAAGGACGGACGTACTCGTCAGCAGCGGCACCGCATTCTGCGCGTCCTGACGCAAACCTTCAAACGCAAAGAACACGAAAGTCTTGTCCTTTTTTATGGGAGCGCCTATAGAGCCGCCGAATTGATATCGCTGCAAGGAATCCTTAACAGGCGCGCCCACTGAGTCGGCTTGGGTCGGATCGAACACCGCTCCGGGCTGAAGCGCCGAGTTGAAGGCGAACGGATCCCGCGCGTCCATCGCATCGTTACGGAAATATCCAAATAGGCTGCCGTGAATATTGTTCGAGCCTGATTTCGAGACGATGTTGATCGACGCGCCGTTTGCACCGCCCAGTTCGGCTGTGTAGTTGCTGCGGTTCACCTGGAATTCCTGAACAGCGTCCTGGCTGATAGTTGGGCGTACGCCGCCGGCATCGTCCTGAGCCTCTCCACCATCAACCGTGATGCTGTTGCCGCGGCCGTTACTTCCATAGAAGGAAAGTCCGCTTTGCGGCGTTTGTTTTACTCGAAAATCCTGATCGTCCGCCAGCCGCGTGGAATCCGAGACACCCGGGAGAAGCAGGGTAAAAGTAAGATAATCGCGGCGATCAATTGGGAGATCCTCAATGTACTGCTGCGTGAGCGTATTCGCCTGGCTGCCCCTTTCGGTTTCCACCACGGGGGGAATCGCGCTGACCTCAACTGTCTGCGAAGTAGTTGCAAGCTTCAGGTGGATGTCAAGACTGACGGTCTCTCCAACATTGACGACGACGCCGGTCATAGCCTGGGTCTCAAACCTGTCAACCTTCACTGTAACTTTGTAAGTCCCCGGCAGAAGGCTCGTAAGGCGATACTGGCCGGTCTCGTCGGTGGTGGCCGAGTATTGGTTTCCCTGGGCTATTTCCACGGCAACGACGCTCGCCTTCGGGAGGACACCTCCCTGCGGATCCGTCACGGTACCGCTGATGCTGCCTGATGTGCCGACGCCCTGCCCAGACGCTAGTGGAGTCGCTATTAGCCAACAACCGGATAAGATCAAGGCACATGCGAATGAGATCAGTTTCCTCATGGCTTCTCCTTTTGAATCTGGGCACCTGCGAGATTGGACCGATTGCAGATTGGCGCGGGGAAATCGATAACCTCACCGACGAAGAATCGCGACGGGGCTAGCCAGGCTGTGAGAGATTGGTGACCTGAATTCTTACAGCGCAATGCCATTTAATTCGTCCTCGGACCTATTCCCCCAAGAATTGTGAGTGTTGGTATCACATTGTAGTTACTAACGTCAACACGAAAACTGATGCGTTCTATAAGGGATTTCTATGCGAGTGGTAGGGGGGCTTTCGCAATGCGGCGGCGAAGAGAACTTTTGGAGCCTCTCAATAAAAAGGGTTCTCAATGCAAAACGGTTTAGCGGGGAGTAAGCACGATGCGCCCGGAGACGGTCCCTTGTCGCAATTCGCCCAAGACCGCATTGGCTTGCGCGAGAGGCCGGGTTCTTACTTCACAATGGATCTTTCCTGCCACGTCTCGCACATCCTGTCTCGTGCCGACGGAAGAAGCCTGGATGCGTACCTCTAATGCCGCCATCAAAATGGGCGGGAAGCAAATGGACTCGGAAGGCAGACCCACGACCAGGAGCATCCCTGTGGGCCGGACGCAAGGAAAGGCCATGTCGTAAGCTGCCTTTGCGGCCGAAGTGACGAGCGCTACATGCACCCCGCCAGCCTGCCGCAACTCCTTGACTACATTTACAGACGCGGCGTTCAGCGTTGCGGATGCTCCAAGGCTTCTAGCACGTGTGAGTTTTTCATCGGAGACATCAACGGCAGTGACGATCGCTCCAAGCTCCACGCCCATCTGCACCGCGAGGTGACCGAGGCCACCCACACCAAAGACGGCCAAACGCTGGCCCGGTTGGATTTTGGCTCGGCCGAGAGCACGATAGACGGTTACTCCCGCACAGAAAAGAGGAGCAGCGTCGATACTGGAAAGCCCGTCGGGGATCTTCAGTGCGTGACTCGCGGGAGCCTTGACAAATTCTGCGTACCCTCCGTCCACGGTTACGCCGGTAATTTGTTGTTTGACACAAAGATTCTCATTGCCCTCCCGGCAGAACGCGCATTCGCCACAGGTCCAGTGCACCCAAGGGACTCCAACGCGATCGCCGACTTCCAACTGCTTGACGGAGGCGCCTTTTTCCACGACGCGACCGGCGATTTCATGTCCCAGGATCAATGGCCTTTTAGTGATGGGAACGAGCTGCGGCCAATCGCCGTCGGCCAGGTGCAAATCGGAATGGCATACGCCGCAAGCTTCCACCTCGATCAGCACTTCATGCGCGGCGGGCTTGGGCTGAATAACATCTTCGATCGCCAGTGGCTCTTTGAATTCGCGCAGGACGGCCGCTTTCATCGCATGTACCTCAACGAACTTGGCAAGCGTGATTCAGGTGTTCGCGGAAAAGCTGCGAAATCCTGGGACTGCGAGAGAAACTAGATAGCATCCCAGCTACGGTTTGGCTCCGCGCAAGAAAAATTCGACCGCATTTCGTACTCGCTCGGTGAGTTTGTGAGGTCCGGTAAGATCGACGGCCCACTGACGGACTACGGTGTTGAAAAGTCCTTCCATAAATTCGGCCAGGTGTACGACCGGAAAATCGCGTGTTATCTCGCCGTTTTTTTGGCCTTCCGCGATGATTTCACGGAGAAGGCTGACCGTTGTGGCTTCCGCTCCGCGCAACTCCGGAGAGCGCACCGGGTCCATCGCGCCGGCGATTATTACCGCCTGCCAAAGCGGCCGCCCCACTTCCGTCACATTTCCCAAAGTCTCGTAAAATCGGCGCAAGCGCTGCTCGGTAGTCGCTGGAGTGGAAAGTTCGGATTTCAGGCTTTCGGCCTGGCGAGCGAACGCGCGGCGCCCCACTTCGCGGAGCACAGCATCTTTGCTGGGGAAATAGCGAAAGAACGTGGGTTGGCTGATTTCCAGAGACTGAACAATATCGTCGATGCGGGTGTTCTCGTAGCCGTGCTGGCGGAAAAGGTGCAAAGAGGTTTCGACAATCTGCTGGCGAAGGCGCGCTTTCTTACGCTCGCGAAGGCCAGTCGTTTGCCCCGCTTCCGGAGTAGGGTGGCGGCGCCTCACCCTCGCGGCCTTGCTGTCGTTGACACGATCGGTCGGAGGCGAGGGCGACCGTCGGCGGGCAAGTTTGGCGCGGCGCATGGTGCATTTCCTCCGGATGGTGCGCCGCCCGGGTGCGCGGCATATATTCCGATAGTCGCCCTAACATTATAGTGACTAACGTTAGTTTGCAAGGCCCGCATGAATCCCAACCTAGCGGCGAGAAGGCTCGGTGATCAACAAGGAATCACACGAGGTCATGGAGAATGAATACAGCGTTTGTGCAGGATTGTTGCGTTTACATTTAATTTGGCGGAGAGGGAAGTATTCGCATCACCCTAGACGCCGAGTGATCGGGCTATCGCTTGTCTTTCTGACTTTCGCTGGTGGCGTAGAGAATCAATTCGACGCGGCTTGAAACTCCCAACTTGTTGAAAATCGCATACAGATAGTTACTAATAGTGTGCTCGGTGACGTGAAGCGCCTGCGCGATCTCGCGATTCTTCATTCCCTCCGCTACCAAGCCCACCACGTCTTCCTCGCGCCGAGACAGCAACACCATCCCGCTGGTCTTGGTGAGTTGAGCCGATTTGAGACGCGTGAGGGCCTCAAGAATAAATTCCAATTCCTGGTTGCTGGCCCAGATACGCCCGTCGTGAACCGAGCGAATGCACTTTGACAGAGCTTTGAACGATTTGTCTCGGGTGAACACCCCTCGCGCTCCACCTCGAAATGCATCGACGACGGGGTCGGGTTGGGTTGAGTGTAACAACATAATAGCCGCGGTGGTGGGGTGCGAGTTGCGAAGTTCGCTGAGTACCTTAAAGCCTGTTTGAGGCCCGTCCCTCAGTTCGGCACTAACTACTGCGACATGAGGCTTAAGGATGCCCAAATCGCGTATCGCGTCAGGAGAACTGCTGGCGACCGCTACCACGTCAAAGGAGTTACGACAACGCCGAAGGGCGCTAGCCATCAGCTGGCTGCTTATGTTGTCGGCGTCTGCTATCAAAACGCGAATTTTCTCGCGCGAGGGTTCAAGGAGTTCGCCCATGGTTTCACCCGGAAAGCCAAGAGGCTGGTAGAGTTATTGTAGTACTAGAACCATGACAAAAGCAAGACCAAGTATATTAATGAATCGTTACATACCGGTGGTAGGGGAGTGCACACAGCGCCGTCGTTACACCGGTTCGATTCATCGAACCGGTGTTAGCGCGGAGAGGTATGCGTCCTCAGCAAGCACTGCTTTCAGAGGGCTCGCTAATTCTGGTTCGGCCGATAGTAAGGTCAATCGCCGTGTCTCTCTCCGGGTCCTCCCATCCCAGAGCGGAGCGCTCTAAGCTACTGGAAAGAATGCAGATATGTTGATTAAGTCGGGACCGAATGCTGGCATCATTACGGATTTTAGGGCCCTCTGATCTTCTATCTCGCTGGAGGGACTTCTTCTCTACCTCCTTTAGGACTTTCCTCCTTTTGCCCTGCCGGATTCCCTCCCCGAACAGCTATGTATGCATCGGCGGGCTAGGCGAGGGGGAGGGAGCGTAGAGCCTCGGTACAGAATTCCTTTCCGAACGGGAGAGCAGCCTCTTGAGGCCGATAGGTGCTTACGCTTCTTGTGATTAGTCGCATGCGCACTTAGGATTGCGAGGCGAATAGGGGCTCTGGGATCTCGAAAGCTGGAGGCGAGATGAGGGGATTTGGACTGGGATTAGCCATTTTTCTCGTGTGTTTACCGGGGACGCTCAGCGGTCAAGAGCCTAGCGTGACAGCCTCTTCGGCCGCTTCGGCTCCGTTCGCTGCCGCTCCCGACAAAGGCCAGACCGATTCAGATCGACCCGCGCTTCAGCATCGATATCCACGTTACAAGGTTCAACGGGATGACGTTCTCTCGATATCGTTTCCACTAACAATGGAGCTTGACCAAAGCGTCACGATCCAGCCGGACGGATACGTCAACCTGGCCGGGGTGGGCAGCGTCCACATCGAAGGAATGACCGTACCTGAAGTGGTGGAGGCGGTTAAGAAGGCATATTCGACCACCCTTCACGATCCAATTGTTGACGTCGATCTTACCGATTTTCAAAAACCCTTTTTTGTCGTCAATGGGCAGGTGGGGAAACCCGGTCAGTATGACCTGCGCTACGACACTACCGTGTCAGAGGCCATCGCAATCGCGGGGGGATTCACGCCGCAGGCCAAAACGCAGATTTTTCTGTATCACCGCGTCTCGGAAGGCTGGGTTGAGGTCCGTAAACTCAGTCTGAAAGATATTTTGCACGGGAAAAATGTGAACGAAGACGCGCAGATGCAGCCCGGTGACATGATTTTTGTGCCAGAAAAGTTAATCACCAATTTCCGAAAGTATGTTCCGTATTCCGTTGGGATGTATCTGAGTCCCCAGCTACCACTGCTATAGCGTCGCGACGGCTTTGAACGCAAGACGAAGAGGAGGTGAGGATCATGGCTGAATCTGAGATGAAGAATTCCTATCAGAATTCGGCGCGCTTGAGCACGCTGCGCGACTGCATTGCCGTCGGGTTCAATCGCCGCCGGCTTGTGATTCTCACGTTTTGCGGTGTGTTCCTGGGCGCGACGTTTTTTGCCTGGTTCTGGGCGGCTAATTATTATGAGTCGTCAATGGACATTCTGGTGGAACAGGATAGATCCGACCCAGCGATCTCTTCGGCGCAGAATGCGGCAATACTTACAAACGACCTGGTGACTCCGGACCAAATCAACTCAGAAGTAGCTTTAATACAGGGTGGAGACATGCTCGCGGCCGTGGTGTCTGCCTGTGGATTAGATGAAAAATCTCTTAGCGACGTCCTTCTTCCCTCTGACCCTGCGCAACGAAGGGCAATGAAGATAGCAAAGGCGACGAGGCGCCTAGCAAAGGCATTAGATGTGGAGGTGGAAAAGAATGCTGACGTTATCCAAGTGACGTACGGAAAACGCGGCACTCCGGAAACGCCGCAGTGCGTTCTTGCAAAGCTGAGCGACCTCTACCTAGGGAAACATCTGCAGTTGCGGCGGCCCAGCGGCACTTCTGATTTTTTTGCCCGCGAGACGCAGAAGTACCAAGAGGCGCTACTTAGCGCCGAATCGCGTTTGGCTAGTTTCGGGAAAGAAGAAGGAGTTGTCGCTCCCGACGTTGAACGCACGGACATGGCCCAGCAGGTTGTGAATTCTGTTGGTTTTCTCCATCAAACTCGGGCTGCCATTGCGGCGGACGAGCAACGCATTGTAGCCAGTGAAAGACAAATGGAGGCGATACCCAGCAGATCCTCGACGCAGGAAACTTCCAATTCAGCCGACGTCCTATCGCAACAATTAGGGACCAACCTGCTTGCGGCGCAGCTTAAGCGTACCCAGTTATTGCTGAAATATGAGCCCAACTATCCGTTGGTGAAAGAAGCCGACGAAGAAATTGCGGAAACCGAAGCTGCGATTTCCGAGGCTCAAAAAACACAGTACGTGAATCACACAACGGACCGTGATCCGACGTATGAGCTGTTAAGAGAAGACGCGGCCAGAGCGCGATCCGATCTTGCAGCGCAGAAAGCCACTGCTGCGTCTTTGCAACACACCATTGGAAGTATGCAGTTACAAATGGTGGATCTGGATCAGAAGGCAGTGAGGCAAGCGGACTTATTACGCGAAGCGAAGGCAGATGAATCAAATTATCTTCTCTATCTTGCAAAGCGGGAGCAAGAACGCACCGCAGACGCACTCGACAAAAAGGGAATCGCGAACGTGGCGATCGCGGTGCCCCCTTCTCAGTCGGCGTTGCCTGCTCATAGTCCATGGTTAGTGATGTTGATCGGATTTTTGCTGGCGATCTTCGTGAGTGTGGCGGCAGCGATTACGGCGGAATACCTTGATCCGTCATTCCGAACTCCCGCGGATGTCGCCGAAATTCTAAAAGTTCAAGTACTTGCTTCAGTTCCCAGACAGGTGGCCTAAGCGAGGCAGGGTGTTTCTAGACTTTTACAATCTGAAGGAACAGCCGTTCGGCGTGACGCCGGACTCGAGCTATCTCTATCTGAGTCCGACACACAGGGAGGCGCTAGCTTCGCTCGTGTGTGGTGTGAATTCCGGGCGGGGATTCATGGCGCTGATCGCCAAACCGGGGATGGGAAAAACGACGCTGTTATTCCGGCTCCTGGAGCTTTTGAAAGAATCAGCGAAAACTGTTTTTCTTTTTCAGAGCCAGTGCACCCCCCAAGATTTCCTTCGAAGCCTGCTGGCGGACCTGAAGCTGGACGATGACGGCGAGGATTTTGTTCGAATGCACGCGAAGCTGAATGAAATTTTGCTGCACGAATTTCAGTCGGGGAGGCGCTTCGTAGTGGTGATCGACGAGGCACAGAACCTGGGAGGCCCCGTTCTTGAAGTCGTGCGGATGCTATCGAACTTCGAGACTCCGAGCGACAAGCTGATTCAAATCATACTCGCCGGGCAACCACAACTAGCAGAGAAACTTGTTTCTCCGGATCTCATCCAGCTGCGCCAAAGAATTTCTATGGTTTGCAGGTTGAAGCCTTTTACTCCTGTAGAAACGAAACTCTATATCGATCATCGCCTCGGCGTGGCGGGCTACGACAACAAGGTCCCGTTATTCACGGATCGAGCGCGAGCGATGATCGCCAAACACAGCGAGGGCATTCCGCGCAACATCAACAATCTTTGCTTTAATGCCATGGCTTTGGGAGGCGCATTAGGGAAAAAGGTGATCGATCACGAGATCATCGCCGAAGTGCTGGGTGATCTCGACCTTGGATCACTCCTTGCAGGGTCCGCAGTCGACCTGAACCGTGAAGAGACGCCTCGCTTTACCATATCGCAGTCCGTTCCCAGAATCACCGCCGAGCCGAGACACAAACATCGGGCGGTAAAATTCGCGCTCGCGGCCGCGTTTCTATTCACACTCGCGTGGCCAATCATTGATGCGAACCGCGGGGGAGTGAGGTTGCCCGGTGTACAGCTTTCCGGCTCTCTCGGGACTCCTTCGTTGGCTTCGATTTCCGATTCGGACTCTCCAACTTCGGCGGAAAAGACCGAGCCAGCGAAAGAGCTAGCAGCGGCGCCAACAGATACATCAGCCGGTAATGCAGCTCAGACAGATTCCACGCTTGCACATCCTTCCGACCAGCCGACAGGGACTGGGCAGACGTCTCGGCCGATCCAAGTGGCCGCAGGCGAGACGCTCTATCAAATCTGCGTAGAGAATTATGGAAGATTCGACAACGAAATACTGGCCAAGATTTACGCGTTGAACCCCTGGTTGATTCATGCCGAAGACCTTCGTCCTGGCCAAGTGCTTTTCATTCCTTCCGCGACGAATATGCCACAGGGTCCGCGAACCGAAGAGAAGGGGACTTCCAGCGTGTCCCCACAAAAGGCGGAAAAACTTTGAGCAGAAATTTCGAATTACTGAAACAGGCTGGAACTACACTTGAAGTTGAGCTTGTACCCAAACTGCAGACAGCGCCAGCTGTTGTCAAATCAAACGGGAATGGCCACCGAAACAATTCCGGCCTGAATATCGATCGATTGGTGAGCGATGAATCCCTGAAGCTGGTGCAACGACTGTTTCTGATGCAGATGGGAGCATCTCCGCGCTCTGTCGTGTTTGCCGGGATCGACCAAGGTAACGGATGCAGTCGCATGTGCGCGACTGCCGCACAAACTTTGGCTGAGAACGTCTCTGGCTCGGTGTGCGTAGTGGATGCCAACCTGCGTGCTCCCTCACTAGCCCAATTTTTCGGCGTGGCCCACCATCGAGGTTTAGCAGATTTCGCAGTCGGCGAAAATCCCATCCAAAATTTCACGCAACGCCTCCGGCCCGACAATCTTTGGCTGCTCCCGTGTGGGTCACAGGCATTTGATTCGGAGAACCTTCTGAAGTCGGATCGATTGAAGACATGGTTGCCGCAATTGCGCGACGCGTTTGATTACATCCTCATTGACGCGCCGCCGTTGAATCAATATGCCGAGGCAATCGGTCTGGGGCAGCTTGCAGACGGACTCGTTCTCGTTCTGGAAGCAAACGCGACGAGGCGAGAATCAGCGCTGAGAGTGACGGAGATGCTGCGGGCGGCTCAAGTGCAGGTCCTGGGTGCGGTCCTGAATAAGCGCACGTTTCCAATTCCGCAGTCTTTGTACCACAGGCTATAGAGCGCCGGCTGCAGGCACTGTGACGGTCTATTAGAAAAAGATTTGGTCCGAAACCAGATGAGGCAAGCAGGGAACCTGACACCTCAGAACCGAGGAGGTCAACTGTACCTGTGACTCAGATTAGCGGAGCTATGTTGAATCTCGATCCACAAATTCGATACGCAGCCGTTCCGGCGGCCCTATCCGCCGAAGCGTCCTGGTTTGCAATCCAGACGAGGCCGCGCCACGAAAAGAAAGTCGCGCTCAGTCTTCAAGAGAAGGAGATCGAGGCCTTTCTTCCTCTGTTTTCCTCGATTCACTGCTGGAGTGACCGGCGCCGCGTCATTCATGCTCCGCTGTTTCCGAGCTACTTGTTCGTGAAAATATTAGACTCCCAGGACATGCGCGTTCCCATTCTGCGGACGACTGGGGTGCTTGGAATCGTGGGAAATCGTGGCGTGGGCGCCGCGATTCCGGAAGAGCAGATTCACGCTGTTCAGGCTATCCTCCAAGAGGGCATTCCATTTACATCCTCTCCATTTCTCGATGCCGGACAACGTGTCCGCATTCGCGGTGGTAGTCTTGACGGCCTTCAAGGAATTTTCCTCTCAAGAAACGGCGACGAGAGTCTAGTTGTTTCTGTGGAGATCATTCAGAGATCTCTCTCCATTCAGGTCGCCGGCTATCGCGTAGAGCCAATTTGATCAGGCATATCGGTGCACGTCATGCCCGTGAATTTAACCTTTCATTTTAATTCTCGTGAGAGGAATGCACTCACTGGTTACATGCCTCGCCAAATCCAATCGGAAGCAGCATTTTCAGCCTCGGCGCAAAGCAACGTGCAGCAGAACAGTGAGAAATCTCCCGTGAAGGCCCAATAATGCAAGAAACCAAACGCCGGCTTTTGTTGAGCGTATACAAAATGTTTGATCTGTTTGTCCTGGTCCTTTCATTTGGACTCGCGATGCTCCTGGTTGGTTCTGAGTCTCCGGCTCACTCGCTCGCAGAATTTCTCTCGATGAAGGTCAAGCTCTGGAATTTCGTGATCTTCGGCGTGATGCTGATTGTATGGCACGTGCTCCTTTCTCTCTGCGGTCTATACGAATCGAAAAGGCTTGCCACGCGACGCTCGGAGACCATTGAAGTTCTAAGGGGCACCACGCTCATATGTATAAGCGTGATTGCGGTTGCCAGTGTGGTCACAATGCACATGGTCACGCTCGCATTCCTGTCGCTCTTCTGGGCCGTCAGCTCTGCTTGTGTCGTCAGCGCCCGGCTGATTGTCCGGCGCCTGCTCGAATATATGCGCCGTCGCGGCAGGAATCTGCACTACATCTTGATCCTGGGTACGAACCAGCGGGCGGTCGCATTTGCGAGCAGGATCGAAGCGAGACCCGAGCTGGGCTATCGGGTTCTCGGATTTGTTGATGACGACTGGGAGGGAACGGCAGGATTTCTAACGACGGAATACACGCTTTGCTGCGATGTCGAAGGCCTATCGGATTATCTCCGCAAGAATGTAGTTGATGAAGTAGCTGTCTATCTCCCGCTTCGTTCCTTCTACGAAGATGCTTCTCGCGTGGCGGCATTGTGCGAGCAGCATGGGATTATCACGCGGTTCGATCCGGATATTTTTGATCTGAAGAATGCAAAGCTGCGCACGGACAATTTCGACGGCGAGGCACATATCGCAGTTTTTGCGCACGCCCTAGAGGCGCAGTCACTCCTGCTTAAACGCATCTTGGACTCCGCGATCTCATTATTCTTGCTAATTTTTCTGGCTCCGCTGTTTTTCGCCGTTTCGGTCCTGATCAAATTCACTTCGCCCGGCCCTGTGTTTTTCTGCCAGGAGAGGGTAGGGCTCAATAAGCGAAGATTCAAAATCTATAAATTCCGCACAATGGTCCGTAACGCCGAAGAATTGATGGCGCAACTAGAAGCTCTCAATGAAGTTTCCGGGCCGGTGTTCAAGATCAAGAACGACCCGCGCCTAACCCCCATCGGTAAATTCCTCAGGCGCACAAGCATTGATGAACTGCCCCAGCTCTTCAACGTTCTCAGAGGCGACATGAGCCTGGTCGGTCCACGGCCCATGGCTGTTCGCGACTTCGAAGGATTCAACGAAGACTGGCAACGGCTTCGATTTAGTGTGCGGCCCGGCATCACTTGCCTGTGGCAGATAAGCGGCCGCAACTTGGTCCCTTTCCAGAAGTGGATGGAGCTGGACATGCAATACATTGAACACTGGACGCTTTGGCTGGATCTGAAAATTCTGGCGCGGACGATCCCCGCCGTGCTGAAAGGTACAGGTGCCGCGTGAGTGAAAAGTGCCAGGAGGCTGTTTCTGTTGCGGAGTTCAGCCAAGCTCTGCCTCACGCAGCATATGGAGTTGATCAGGAAAAATCAGATACTGCATTTGCGATAGAAGTGGAGAACACCTGCACTCTACCCGATTTCTTGCGCGGCTTGTTCAGGCTTCTGGACGAATTAGAAGTCCGCTATTGCGTTTTGCACTCCTGGGACCAGCTTCCTGATGAATTACACAGCGACTTGGATTTGGCTGTTCATCCTGAAGATAAGTGCAAGCTTCCGGCCGCCTTTGAGAGTCTTCGGCGGAAAGGCTATACCTGCTTTCAGTGTCTCAATCATTCCGTAACTGGGCACTTTTTCGTCTTTTATTGGGCCGAAGGTTCAAAAGTGAAAACCGCAGCTGTGGACCTTGTTTTTGATCACCGACGAAGCGGATTGATTCTTTCGACCAGTGAGGAAATGCTAGACCGGCGCCAGCGCCATCGCGAGTTCTGGATACCTTCACCAGAGGTCGAGTTTGCCTATCTTCTAGCAAAGAAATCGTGGAAAGGACGAGCGCCTGCCGCCCAATCTACTCGTTTGAAACGATTGGTCGAAACTTTGGGATCCGTGAAGGCCGAGAAGATAGCGGGAGAAATATTTCCCGGCAAGTGGGGAAAGGTCGCCGTACAGGCCTGCTTAAATGAATCTATCGCAGACGATCTGGTTCACGCCCGGACAAAATTCTGGAAGACAAGTTGGTCTCGGAGACCGTTGAAGTTGATGAGATATCTTGGTACGCAATTCTTCTGGGGCATTCGGCGATGCGTCCAACCGACGGGAATTCTTATTGCGGTACTGGGACCCGATGGCGTGGGTAAGAGCACCGTGATCGCAGGACTCACCGAGACGCTCCAGCAAGGATTCTGGGGACGAAGCCGGTTATTTCACTGGCGGCCGCAAACACTTTTTCAAAAAAAAGACACGGGAATCAACCTCACGCCCCACGCGAAACCAGCGCGAGGAAAACTTTTGTCCATGGCTTACCTGTCCGCTTTTTTTATGGATTACTGGGTTGGATATGCTGTCGCGATCCGGCCGGCATTGACCAGATCGAACTGTGTTTTATTCGATCGCTACTTCCATGACGTGGTGGTGGATCCTCTACGATACCGATACGGAGGACCGTCGTGGTTTTCGAAGTTACTGTCCCGCTTCATCCCCGAGCCTGATCTGGTGATCCTTCTCGATGCCGCAGGGCCGTCGATTTTTTCGCGAAAAGAAGAACTCCCGGTTGGCGAGATAGAGCGCCAGCGCGAGGCCTACCATCAACTCCAGTTCAGACGGACACGAAAAATAGTAATCGATACGGACCGAGGAATTGAGCCCACGGTGCAATCAAGCTCCGGCGCCGTAGCGGAATTCATGAGGCAACGGCTGGGTGGCAGGATGCGCGCGTGGCGGGCGGCGACGCTGTGACAAGCGCTGCTCAGGCAGTTGAAATAGGTTTTCGAAACTCAAACGGCACACCCACGTTCGAAGATGCCTTGCGTCTTTTCGCCGGCGGCGCTCCGGATGTTCCGACCATAGACGAAGTCGGATTGCTGGAGGAAGATTGCAAACTTCCGGAAGTCGTAATTTCCTGGAGTCCGACGCCGGAGCTTCTGAAGCGCCTGGCAAGTAATCGTTACACGCGGATGCACCGTTTCGCGGCTTTGCCGTCACGCAAGCGGCCTCGTTGGTTTCTACCACAAACTCAAGGAAGGCATCCGGTGGACGGATTCGAGATCTACGCGCCTTTTTCGCCGTCGGGACGACTCATGAAGGCCATTACTGTCAAGTTGAGAAAGACCGCCTGGCAGGGATGGGTGGGTGACAGCGTCCTGGTCGCGTCCAGAACGCCTTTGCCGATCGAAAGCCTCGTGAGAGACATAACCGGGGAGAGTCAATTCATATTTTCCCTTTCGTTGGGCACACCGGGTACGTTTCAAAAATTGACAGTGCAGGTGATGAGGAGCGACGGCTCAATCTTAGGTTACTTGAAGATGCCCCTCACGGATGGGGCGCGGCAGCGATTGCGGCACGAAGGGACGTTTTTGCGAAAGCTATCCGGTTTTCCAAAGCTGCAAGCCCATATTCCGCGGTTGCTCTTCGCCGGCTCCTGGCGCGGCAACGACATCGTGTTCCAATCTGCGCTCGAAGGTGAAACGGGGCCTGTTAGTTTCACGCAACTTCACGAGGATTTTCTACAGAAATTGCAAAGCTGCCAGCCGAGCATTTCTCCTGCGGAGACTGTAATTCGGGACACGGCGTGTCGATGGGGGAAAGTAGCGCCGCGCCTGGGAGCGAGATGGCAGAACCTAGGCAAGGAAGCTTTGCGAATCGCTGCTCGAGAGCTACGCGCAATCGCCGTCCCTTGCGGTATTCAACATGGCGATCTAACTCCTTGGAACACACGGCTGCATCAGGGAAGGCTAGCCATATTTGATTGGGAATCCGGCGCCTCGAACGCCCCCAATTTGTGGGACCGGTTCCATTTTCTCGCTCAGACCGAGTGTGTTCTCAATAAAAAACCCGAGGCGAGAGAACAGCCTGATCTTCGGGAACAAAATCGCGGGCTCTATTTGCTTTATCTTTTGCACTCGACGGCGCAAACGGCGGAAGAAGAAGCGAAACAATTCGCGATTGACTATCGCGAAGAGCAAATGATCCGGTACGTATCGGCCGCTTCTGGCCGGTTGCCAACCTAGGACTAAACAGAGATTCGCTCGATGAAAGTACTCGTCTCCGCATACGCGTGTGAACCGGAAAGAGGCTCTGAACCCGGCAGCGGCTGGAACTGGGTGTGCCAGATTGGACGGTTTGAAGAATGCTGGGTGATCACGCGAATCAATAACCGTGAGTCGATTGAGAAAGCACTCATAGCTAACCCGATGCCTCGAGTTCATTTCGTTTATTACGACTTGCCGAGGCGAATACGTTTTTGGAAGAAGGGCCAGCGGGGAGTTTTTATTTACTATTATTTATGGCAGATTGGCGCATATCTTCTGGCCAAGGAACTCTTTCGAAAGGTCCGTTTTGACTTAGTCCACCACGTAACTTTCGGAAGCTATTGGCGCCCGAGTTTCCTTTCGCTGTTGCCCGCGCCTTTTCTTTGGGGACCTGTCGGAGGAGGCGAATCGGCACCCAGCAGCTTTCGTAGATCTTTGAGCTTGCGCGGAGCCTTCTACGAGCTAGCGCGCAGCGCGGCGCGATACCTAGCGGAATTTGACCCGTTCGTTCGAATGACGGCTCGTCGTGCGGCCGCAGGTCTGGCGGTTACTCCTGAAACGGCGCTTCGGCTAAAGGCATTGGGTTGTCGCGACGTTTCGTTGTCCGCGACAGTCGCGCTGACAAGCGAGGATTTGTCGATTCTCTCGCGAACTCCGCTCCGCAACCAGGCTTGTTTCCGAATCTTAAGCTTGGGCCGATACCTTCATTGGAAGGGTTTTGAATTGAGCCTGAGGGCGTTCACTGAATTTCGTCGAGAGCATCCGAATAGTGAGTACTGGCTTATCGGCGACGGTCCAGAAAGAGATCGTTGGGAACGGATGGCAAAGGCTCTCGGCATCGAAAACAACACGGTCTTCTGGCACACATTGCCGCGCGCTCAAGTGCTGGAGAAAATCGCGGAGTGTGACGTCCTCATGCATCCCTCTCTACACGACTCGGGTGGCTGGGTGACGTTGGAAGCGATGGCAGCTGGGCGCCCGGTGATCTGTCTGGATCTCGGCGGCCCGGCGTTACAAGTATCCGAGGGCACAGGAATAAAGATACCCGCTATTAGTCCCCCGCAGGTCGTAGCGGACTTGGCTTCTGCTCTGAAGCAACTTGCCGACGATCCGTCGCGTCGCGCACGACTTGGCGAGGCGGCTCGGGCTGCTGTCCAAGAAAAGTACAACTGGGACAAAAAGGGAGAGCAACTCGCGGAACTGTACGCCCGCCTAATGAAGCAACGAACGCTTGAATTTGAGGAACCTGACTCGGTTGGACATCTTGCTCAGCTAATGAATGACAATGACTAGAGTTCTCTGGATCGTTGAGCTCTCGGCACTCAGTGTATTGACGGTAGCCGGATTCTACGCGGCAGCTCCGTTTCGTCATACGTTTCTTGACACCCTACTCGTTCTGGCGCCGGTGTTGATCGTGTTTGCGGCGTTTCCCGCTGTTCGGACCATCTCTCACGAGTTGGTCAGCCTTAAGAAGTCTTTTACGTGGTGGCAAGGACTCTGGCTATTGATGTTTCTTAGCGCGCTAGTGTTTCGGGTTCGGGATGAGTATGACATCCATCAATCCGCCCTGGATGGATGGGCCATGTTTAGGATGGGGCTCGATGCAATTGTTGGGTTGGTCCTGGTCCAACGCCTTCTCTCAGGAAAGACTTACTGGATTCGCTCGCTTTTCAGCGGTCTGATCGGAATTATGGCGGTGTATCCGCTGATTTGCCTTGTCTCCACCTCGTGGTCGGTTGTTCCAGGGTTTACGCTCTTCAGGTCGGTGGAATATCTTCTCGATCTCTCGCTTCTGGCTGCGATCGTGGTGACTTTGGACTCGGTCGAACAATACGAGAATTTCGCAAACTGGACTTGGATTCTGCTTGCGTTGCTCGTGTTGTCCGCTTGGATTGGAGCGATTGTCGATCCGAGTGACGGGCTGATGGAAGGTTACGCGTACGGACCGCTTCGTTTCCGACTGGAGGGTGTGTGCCCGACGCTTGATGCCAACAGCATAGGAGAGTACTGCGCGATTCTCGCGGGAATCTCTCTCTGCCGGATATTGGACGATCCCGAAGGAAAATACGATCGGCAATGGTATCGGCTCTTATTGGTAGCGGCGTTGGTCACGCTGATTTTCACCCAAACGCGAGCAGCCGTCGGTGCTTTTCTCTGTTCCTTCGTGCTGTTATTCATCTACCTGCGAAAGTACCTTTTGGGAGCGGCCATCGCGATTACCGCCTCTTTTGCGGGCATGATTTTGTTGCTCTTTACGCATTTCGGAAACACGGTATGGACATTCCTTCTGCGCGGTCAGACGGCCACAGAGGCTGAGGGAATGTCGGGCCGTCTGCAAATGTGGCAGTTCGCCTGGGAGAAGATCTCGGAAAGGCCGTTCATCGGATACGGCGGGTACGCCGGCGGAAGGTTTGTCGTGCTGCCGGGACTCGGCATTCTGGGCAAGTCGGACGTCCTAAGCACGCCGATCGAAGCCTTTCTAGATATAGGCATTTGGGGACCGCTCGTTCTTGTTATTGTCCTGGCGGGAATATGGTGGAGTCTCTTTCGCTCTTCGCGTTCTTCACTTTTGACGCAGCCCGAGCGGCACTTGTCCGTTGAAATTCTCATGGCGGCAACAATTGTTTCCATACGCTGCGTTGTAGCAGGAAATATAACGAGCCACGCTTCAATTGCTTTTCTCACTGTTCTCGCGTGCGCCGAGTTCTTACGCCGCAGAATGAAATCGCCCAGTCAGCCCATGTCAGCATGATCTTGAGTCGATTCAGATCGAGGGCGGCAAGCATGAGAAATGTGGCGATCTGCACGCTCTTTCTTTTTTCTGTCGGCAGCAACGGAGCGCGAAATCTCTCAGGCCGATCATCAATTGCTCAACCTCTTCATCCCACGGCTGCTGTCGAGATTTTTGTGGATGGCTCATCCGGATTGGACACCAACCCGGGAACAAGCGCCAAGCCTGTGAAAACAATTAGCCGCGGCGCCTCAATTGCTTCCGCAAATCATCGGAACAATATCGCAACGACTGTCACGATCAATCCAGGCACATATCGGGAATTCGTTCAAATCTCGGGAGTCAATCCCAACGTTGGCGCTCCTGTTACTTTTCAAGCTTCAAAAATCGGCTCGGTAATCATCTCCGGCTCGGACGTTTGGACTGACTGGCGGGCGGATTCTGCAGCACCGGGCAGCTTTGTGCGCTCGTGGCCCTACGCGTGGGGAACTTGTTCGGTGCCCGCTGGGTGGCCATCGCTTAAGGAAATCGTGCTTCGCAGAGAAATGGTGTTTGTGAATGGAAAGCTATTGGTTCAGGTGCTTTCTCCGGATCAATTGCGGGAAGGGACCTTTTATATTGATGACGCCACCAAGCTCGTGCACATTTGGCCGGAGCGGGTTTCGGACATCGCGAAGGCAGTCGTTGAAGTAGGCGTTCGGCCTCAACTTTTCGAGAGTTACCAAGTCCCACATCTCACCGTGCGGGGCATTGTGTTTCAGTACGCCAATTCCTGTATTTCCACTCCGCAAAGATCCGCGGTCGCAATCGTCGGCGCTACGGACCAACTTCTTGAAGACTCCACCATTCGATGGAACAACTGGACTGGCTTGACGCTATTCAATGTCACAAAGTCTTCGGCCCGCCGAATGGCCGTCAATAATAACGGAGAACTCGGAATCGACGGTTTTCGGATTAAAGACCTGACCATGGAGGATGTCGAGGCTTCCTCAAACAACTGGCGCGGGGCCTGGGGACAATTCCTAACTTGGGAGACGGGCGGAGCCAAGTTCCTGTTCGTGCACGGAGGTACCTTCAGGAACTACAAAGCCGTGAGCAATCAGGGACGTGGAATCTGGTTCGACACCGACAATGCGGATATCACACTCGATCAGGCCTACCTGGCACATAACATGGTAAACGGGATATTGCTTGAGGCGAACATGGGGCCGTTCACGATTACCAACAGCCGGATATGCGGAAACAATCAGGGAGGAGTTGTCACCAATCAATCGCAATCGGTAGCGC
>JBEKSN010000008.1:0-33590 GCA_049517055.1 Candidatus Acidiferrales bacterium
GGAAGTTCACGAAATGGAGGGCTGCTCGCGCGAAGCCTATGCGCCCATCGTGGGGACAGGCTTTTATTCCACGGTGCTGCATTACGACGCCTTGAAGAACGAAATAAAGGACGGCGATGTCGTTGTCATCGACGTAGCCGGCGAATACGGCGGTTACGCGGCGGACATCACGCGCACGCTTCCGGCCAACGGCAAATTCACGGCTCGGCAACGCGAAATCTATGAAATCGTTCTGGGCGCTCAGAACGCCGCGCTGGCAGCGATCAAGCCCGGAGTCATGCTCATCGGAGGGCCCAAGAGCGTCCATCAGGTCGCCTACGAATACATAAACACGCACGGCCACGACTTGCACGGCAACACGCTCGGTCGCTACTTCTTTCACGGCGTGGGACATCATCTCGGCCTCGACGTGCACGATCCTAACGACCGCAGCCCGCTTCAAGCCGGAATGGTGATAACCGACGAGCCCGGCATTTACATCCCCGAAGAAAATATCGGAGTGCGCATCGAGGACGACGTCCTGGTCACCCAGGACGGCAACCAACTGCTTTCCGCCAAGCTCCCGCGTTCGCCTGACGAAATCGAAAAAATCATGGCCGAAGGCCGCGCGCAATCGCAGTCACAACCCCAGCCTTAACAATTCTAAAAAAATTAGCGGAACGGAAGATGCTGCGGAATCCGATCGAGAGTTCCGAGGAATGACGGTGCGGCACAGCCGGATCGATCCGGCTGTGCCGCCTGCCGCCCTTTGATTGCTTACTATTTTTGCGTCTTCTTGACCGCGGCTTTCCTGTCAGCCGCTCCTAACGGCAGCGTTTGCTGCTGGATCAGCCCGGTAAACACACTATCGTTCATGTCCGCCGCGTTCTCCAACCAGAATAGCTGTCCTCCGTTGGCTTGATAAACGACAGCCTGGTAAGTAATCGTGGCTGCTCCATCACCGACGATCACGTTAATCGGGTCGAGCAGGTAACGCCCTTGGGCTAATCCGTCTGAGACGAGTGTGCTGGTGAATGAGGTCCCGCTGTTAACCAGTGGGTTGGTCGTTTCCAACACATCTGCCGGATCGTTGAGGATTCCAGCCCCCGACAGACTGTTGGCCGTTGCCGTTGAATTGCCGACGAAATCAAACTCACCTGTTTCGGGAACAAGATCCTGCAGCCCGAGGGCGTAATTGCCCGCGAAGGATGTCGTGGCGGTGTCCGTTTGAGGCACCAATACTCCCGAACCGGCAACGTCATTGTCGAGATCGACGACCACAGCGCCTGCGAGAATGCTTCCAGGACCGGGGGATGTCGTGTTATTCGGGTCATTCAGGTTTAGAGTCGGGTCCGTCGCATAGATGCCGAGAACGCTGACGGGCCCGAGAGTTGCGGACGTAATGTTCAAGCTCCCGTACCCGTTGGTGGCGATGGAATAGGTGCCGGAAATTGTCTGCGCATCTGCAGATCCCACTCCCGCTTCATTAACATCGGCGACTCCGCTAAAGTTAGCCCCCGACGGAACAATCTGACCGACGGCTCCAAACGGAATTCCAGCCAAATTGCTTTGAATGATGAAGACGGAATTCCCAACTGAGGCGTTGTCGAAGTTGCCTGCGCTTGCGCCCTGTCCAAAAGCTGAACCCACAAGGGTACGGCTACTATCCACATCGATGAGCCGAATCACTTCCGGACCGACAATGTAATACACAAGGGTGTTTGCGATGCCAGTCCCGGTTAGGGTACCGCGACCGAAACCGTCAGCAGGCTGGGACAAAGTTGCCGTCGCAAAGGTTTTGCCCATACCTATGCTGCCCGCGATATTCTGGTCATACATGCCGTTCGATACACTACTCCCGGACACCGTAAACACACCTCCAAAGAAATCCGAATTACCGGTGTTCCCTGCGCCCGAGAGCACAAATGAAAAGCCCCCTGTCGGCACGCTGGACAAGTCCTGCAGGTCGAAGCTTCCGCTGGATGTTGCGCTTGCATCAGCTTGAATGATGAGCGCGTGGTTGTTGTTTACGAAATTGAGCGCCAGGGTTTGCGTGCCGTTCACTCCGAGGCTGTTGTTGCTTGTCACGAGAGTCAGCGATCCCAGCCCAGTTGTAGGGCTGAATGACAAACTTCCACTCGAAATCGGGACATCGGGCAAGGTTATTCCACCTGCGTCGTTGTAGTCCTCCTCGCCCGTAAGGGTGCCGTCGGCGGCAATCGATACCGCTCCGGCAAGGGAATAGATTCCATTCTTGTTGTTGCCATCGAAGCCGCTGAGATAAAACGAGTAATTGCCTGAGAGACTACCGGAATTGGCGATTTGTACGTTTGCGGGCGCGCTTGGCGTGCCATCCTTCACGGACGTGGCAGTGATAGCCACACTGCCCACGGCCGTAGGAGGAGCCGTATACGTGGTCGCAACTCCGCTTAGAGTAGTAGATGGATTGAATGAGCCACACGAGGTGGCAGTGTTACCCGGAGCGCAACTCCACGTGACTCCGGTGCTCGTCCCAGTTATAGTGGCCGCTATTTGAGCGGTATGGCCGGGAGCGATGATGCCGGGCGGCGGTTGGCTGATGCTTACTTCTATTATGGAATGCGAGCCGCCGCCGCAGCCAGCCGTCACACCCAGGGCAAATAGAATGATCGAGAGGCCTTTACGATTCATAGCTGACCTCCGTTCGACGCAGTTGCCGCAGAGGTATCCGGCGCCACGGGAAACCCGCGTTCGTTCCGGATGGTATAAGTGTGACCACTCATTTGAATGGTGCGAATCAGAAACACTCGCTTATTATTCGTTGTGGTCATAACTCCAGTCACCTGAACGCGCTCACCCGGCCTGATAGAAAGAGCCCCTTTCCCATTTAGAGCGGAGTAAGTCAGCCTCCCCTGTATCGCGCCGGAGCTTGTTTGCAGCACAAAGCCAGTGGAGCCAGACTGCAATAGCCCAACGGATGATTTCGAGGGCACGCTCTGAACGGTGGCGTTGAGCGTGATTTCCTTGCTGACGTCATATCTCAGTGGGGTAGTAGTTGCCGACACAGCGGTCTGCGCACGAGCCGGTCCGACATTGAACACCAGGGCCAGCAGGGTTGCGAACCCCAAGCCTCTCAGAATTTCCTTCATCCGTGCCTCCAATTGGTCTTAGCCTTCGATTTGAATTACGACAGAAAAGTGATTTGATTCCATTAATGCTGTTCCAGTTGCCAAATATTAATACGGTATACCGCCGCCAATTCCTGGACCCAATACGGAACATGCACGATAAATGGACAGAGCGGACCAATCCACCCGAAACTAACCCTTCGGGAAGACAAAAGTTCCGGTCCTGCGCTCCCGTTCACAAAATAGGTCCGCGTTTGAATGCGATCGTTAAGGTTCTGCCTCGAAATGGATTTTTGTCCAAATCTAACCGGACGAGCAGCGTTGTAACCTCGCTGGGTTGGGAGACAACATATCGCGGACCAGCCTTCAAGAGACGACTTTTAAAAGTGGACTTCCGCCCACAGCAACAGCTAAGGATTCCGGGCATTAACGGCCACGGACTTCCCGGGCGGCTGAACCTGAGCGTTTCAGCTGCAAGGTCAACTCGGCTGCCTCAGGACGCCGTAGACGACGGACAACGCGCTGTGGACAACTTCCCTAGAGTGCTCAAAAAAGTTCCCAAATCTCAAGCTGAGCCGGCGAGCGGTACAAGATTTGATCGCCCGCTGGTGTTGACCCTCGGTCCACAGTTAAAGGACCGCCGTTCGAAAACCTATTCTTCTGCGGGCCATACAGCCTGTTTGACCGATGGCTGCACAGACCGCTATAATTGGAGCTTCGGCGGCACAGAGAATTTGTGCCGAGCAGGGTTTCGCGTCGTTCGCCACTCGATCGAATTACCCCTCCGCTGGCTTGTGCTAAGCGAACGTGTCTGAATGCGGCGGGAAATGCCCGGAAGAAGAATCTAGGAGCACCTATGCTAAAGTCGACTCAATTGCGCCCCGGCATGATCATAATGCACGAGGGCGATCTCCACGTGGTTTATAGCGTGGACCACCGGACTCCCGGTAACAAACGCGGCTCCATGCAGACTAAAATGCGGAACCTGCGCAGCGGGTCGATGATGGACTATCGCTTCCGCGCTGAAGAATTCGTGGAAAAAGTCACGGTGGACGAGATTGCGTTCGAATACCTTTATAGTGACGGCGACGGACATCATTTCATGAACTCCCAGGACTACGAACAACTCGCGTTGCAAAATGATATTGTGGGCGACACCAAGGACTACCTCATTCCCAATTTGTCGGTGAAGATCGAATATTATGACGACAAGCCGATCGGTGTTCTCCTGCCCGACACGGTTGACCTTACCGTCGTCGATACCGAACAAACGATTCAGAAAGCCACTGCCAGCGCGGTGATGAAGCCGGCAAAGCTCGAAACCGGCCTGATCATCAACGTGCCGCCCTTCGTGGGGAACGGCGACAAAGTGAAAGTGGACACCTCCGAAGCCCGCTACATCCAGCGCATCCAATAACATGGTGCTAGCCTGATTACAGGCTATGAACGAAACGAAAAACCCTGGCAAAACTTTTCCGAATCTTGCGGGTTTTCATCTGCATGCGTGGATTTCCTGATGAAGCTGCGAGTTTATAATCGCGAGAGAAATGACGGAGTGACGGCAGCAATTTGTCGCCTTTTTTTCGCCATCGGGCTGTTGCTTGCTGTTTCCTACACTTGTCCGGCCCAGACTCCGCAGAAAATTATCGATGAATATCTACGCGCGGAAGGTGGCGCGAAAGCGCTGGCGAAAGTCCGGTCGCTAACCATCGCAGGGAGTTTGCGCGAAGAATCCACGGACACGAATGGCTCGTACTCCCTGATTACCAAAGCCCCCAATAAAGTTTATTCCGAGATCGTGATCGAGCCGCAGCATACCATCGCCGCATACAACGGCATGTCCGCCTGGGGCCAGGATCCGACCGGTACGCCGCGGACCCTCACCGGCACGGAAGCGGCCGAATGGGAAGCCACCGCGCGCTATCTGAGCGGGCGTTTGACCAACGCAAAGAAAGACAAGATCGGGGTCCGGTTAGTTGGGGTAGAAGATGTTGCGCCAATTGGGTCGAACTCGCCAGTTCCGGCATATCACGTGGAATTGTCTCTCGCGCCAGGCGTAACCCGAGAGATTTACTTTGATAAAGGAAGCCACTTAATTATCCGCGAGATTATTTCACCACTGGAAGCCAAGCTTTCGCCTGCGAGCGTCAAGCCGCAGTCACAAACGGGCGACACGCAGCGGGCGAACGCCGCAGAAGAAATCGACTACTCCGACTACAAACCGGTTAACGGCATCTTGGAACCCAATCGTATTGAGCTGCACCGCGGCGGCCACATTTATCAAATCACGGTGACCAGGGTTGAAGTAAATGCGCCCGTTCAAGACTCCGTTTTTGATTTTCCCCGCACGGGAGGCCGGCCTCTGCCCGACATCGCCAAACTCTTACTCGACATCGATAAAAATCAAAAGACCGTGGATGAAATCATCAAGCAGTACACCTGCCATTTGACCGAGGAAGAAGAAAAAACGGACTCCAATGGCCAAGTCACTTCGCGCTCCGTCAAGGAATATGACATTTTTTACGTCGGAGATGATGAGGTCCGCCATTTGCTGGCCAAGGACGGCAAGCCGCTCGAAGGCGATGAAAAGAAGAAAGAGGACGATCGCTTCAGCAAGGACTTCGACGAGAAGAAGAAAAAGAAAGCCGAACTCGAAAACGATCCCAAAAAACAAGCCAAGCAGGATGAAGAAGAGCAGGCTCAGATTTCCGATTTTCTGCGCGCCGAGCGCTTTACGAATCCGCGGCGCGAACTCTTCCGCGGCCAGGAAGTGATCGTTTTCGATTTCGGGCCTAATCCCGATTACAAGCCGAAAAACCTGGCCGAGAACATCGTGCAGAAACTCGGCGGAGTTCTGTGGGTAGACGAGCAGGCTCGCGACGTCGCCCGCCTGGAAGCGCGATTTAACGATAATGTAAAGATCGGGGGCGGAATCCTGGCATCGCTCTCGAAGGGCTCGAATCTTGTCTTCGAGCAGACCATGGTCAACAACGAAGTCTGGCTGCCGTCCTATTCCGAAGTTCATGCAGCCGCCCGCGTGGTCTTCTTTAAAGTGAAAGAGAACGAGATTGACCGCTACAGCGATTACAAAAAATTCTCATCCGAAGTAAAGCTGGGCGTGTCCACGCCGGTGGAAGAAAACCCCAAGCAATAGCGGGCCTACGTGTTGCGGCAGGGTTGCGAGCAGGATCTTAGCTGGCGACGGAAGATTTTGCGCCGAAGACGCGGCGAAAAATCGCATCTACCGCGCGCAACTGGCGCTTCAAATCGAATGTGTGGGCCAGAGCCTTCTCGTCGAGAAATTTGCGTACATTTGCGTCCGCTGAGATCCGGTCTCGAAAACTTGTCTCCGTCTCCCACGCGGACATCGCATGGCCTTGTACCCATTTGTAAGCGTCTTCTCGGGGCGCGCCGTGTTCCACTAAATCCTGCAAAAGCTGGCCGGAAAAGATCAGACCCATGGTGGAATCGAGATTGCGCTGCATGCGCTGCGGAAACACTTTCATATTGCTGATAATTTCGGTTGTACGATGAAGCATGTAATCAACCAAAATCGTGGAGTCGGGAAGAATCACGCGCTCCACCGAACTGTGTGAAATATCGCGCTCGTGCCAGAGGGCGACGTTTTCCAGCGCGGCCATGGAATTTGCACGCACCAGGCGCGCGAGCCCACAAATCTGTTCGCTCGAAACCGGATTGCGTTTATGCGGCATAGCCGAACTGCCGCGCTGCTCGCCGCCAAACGGCTCCTCCACTTCCCGGACTTCCGTGCGTTGCAAGTGGCGAATTTCGAGCGCGACGCGTTCGAGCGAGGCTGCCACGATCGCAAGCGTGGAAAGATATTGCGCGTGGCGGTCGCGTTCGATTACCTGGGAAGTGATGGGTGCAGTCGCAAGCCCCAGCCGCTGGCAGATTTTCTGCTCGATTTCCGGACCGAGATGCGTGCAGGTCCCCACCGCGCCGGAAATTTTCCCTACCGCCAACTGATGTGCAGCCACTTGAAAGCGCGCGAGGTCACGGCGATTTTCGGCGTACCAGTTCGCGACTTTTAGGCCAAACGTGATGGGCTCGGCGTGTATTCCATGCGTACGGCCGATTTCCGGGGTGTCTTTAAACTCCCACGCGCGGCGCTCGAGCACTTCGCCAAAAGCTTCTAGATCTTTTTCGATCAGGTGCGACGCCTGGCGAACGAGCAGCGCTTGCGCCGTGTCTACCACGTCGTTCGACGTGAGACCGTAATGCAACCAGCGCGCCGCTTCCGGATCACCTACCGCTTCCTGTACTGCAATGGTGAACGCGATTACGTCATGCTTAACTTTCGCTTCAATCTCGTTGATGCGCGCTACATCGACTCGCGCACGTTCGCGCAATTTCGCTGCGGCTTCGCGCGGAACGATGCCGGCTTCCGCCAATGTTTCTGTAGCGGCTAGTTCGACGTCGAGCCACTTCTGGAATTTATTTTCTTCACTCCAGACACGGCCCATTTCCGCACGTGTGTAGCGTCCAATCAAGTTTGGCTCCCTGAGTTTCTGCGGTTGGAGGAAAAAATCCCAAGATCATGATACCTGATGCGAGCGGTTTCCCGGTTGCCCATTTGCGTCGATCCTCGACCCCGAACTTGGCTCAGGCTCTGCGACGACGTGACTGACCTTCCATCGCTGCACGGAGAAGCTTGTTGAGCCGCGTCTGATAGCCGCGCCCCTGGGACTTCAGCCAGGCGAGCACGTCCGCGTCAAGACGGATCGTAAGCGACTTCTTGATTGGCCGGTAAAACTTGCCCACGACTGCTCGGCTCCAATCCCGCACTTCCGGCGCATCAGAAAAATCGATCTTGTCGTCCCGCAGGGCTGCAAGTGCCGCCAGCGCCTTGTTCTGCTTTCTAGACACCTTGTTCATAAATCGTCCTTTCGCGAGGCGTCGCCTTCCGAGCGGAAATGATCCGGAGAACTTCTTCGCCACTTTCCTCACGATAAGTATGTACAACGAGAAGGATCAAAATACCGCCCGCAAGACCCAAGGTCTGCCATCGTTCTTCTTCATCCTTCACTCGGTCTAACTGGCTAACCGCGCGAGGATCATCGAACACGAGTTTCGCAGTTTCGAAACTGACGCCATGCTTGGCGAGGTCGCGGCGACTCTTTTGTTCATCCCAGACGAATTCCATGTATGTAGGTGCACTATCGTAACTACATAATAGTATATGCATCTAGCGAAATCAAGCGTGGTCTCGAGGACAGTGTTTCCGAGCCTAAGAATCGCGTTAGGAGGTTACAGGTCGAAGGGGCCGAGAGGGACGCGTTGGGAGGCGACGTGCAATGTGCCGCGGAAGGCGAATTCACCGGTGCGGCGGCCGAGCGCTTCTTCGGCGCAAATGCGCGCGATGTCCGGCGAGTTATTCTGCTCGGAGAGGTGCGCGAGGACAAGATGCTGGGGGCGCGCATCAAATAGTTCGGTGTCGGCGAGGAAATCGCTGACAACCGCATTCGAAAGATGCCCCGTGCGGCTCATCACGCGCTGCTTGATATACCACGGATACGGCCCTACCTTCAGCATATCGAGGTCGTGATTCGATTCGAGAATTAGAAAATCGGTTTCGCGCAGATACTGCTTAACGAGCTCGGGCATGTAGCCGAGATCGGTGACGATCACAACCTTGATCCCATTTGAACGGAAGCAATAACCGACGGGATCGGCAGCGTCGTGGGGAATCGTGAAGGGAGTGATTTCGATGTCGCCGATTGCGAATCGTATGCCGGGGCGCACGTATTCAATGCGCTCGATCTTTCTTACCGGGCCATCCTCGCACAATCTCAAAATTTCGCGATGCGTTAGTTCCGTGAGATAGGCCGGGCACTTCCACTCGCGCGCAATTTGCGCCATAGCGCTGGAATGATCGCTGTGCTCGTGGGTAATCAGGACGGCGTCCACGTGCTCGGGACGCTGACGGCCGAGCGCTTCGAAACGCCGCATCATTTCCTTGCGGCCGAGGCCCGCGTCAATGAGGAGAGTGGTATGGCCTGTCTCGAGCAACGTGCAGTTGCCCGTGCTTCCCGACGCCAGAATGGATACTCGAAACGAGATTGGGTCCCTCAGTCAGGCTCCGCGCTGCGAAGAACTGCGCGCAGGAACCGCGAAGATGATGGCAAACTGCGGCGCTTACGTCAACAACAGCAATTCAGGTGATGAATTAAAGGACAAGCTCGTCGCGAGTGAGCTGGAAGCCGTTGAGGTTGCCAACCACGGAAGCGGCGATGCGGTCGGACTGGAAAAATTCCTGGGCCAGCCGCTGGACATCGGCAGCGGTGACTTCTTCCAACATGGCGATCAATTCCTGCGCGGTATAGTGCCGGTCGAAATAAATGTGATAGCGGGCAAGACTGTTCATGCGCTGTCCCGTGCCTTCGAGGGCTAGAAGCGTGGCGCCTTTTAGATGGTCTTTTGCCCGACGCAACTCCTCTTCCGGGAGCGGTTCGTCCTTCATGCGGCGGAATTCATCAAGGACGCAGCGCACGAGCTGGGAGAGGGTTTCCAGCGATGTTCCAGCGTAGACCGAAAGCACGCCGGCGTCGCGGTAGGAATTCAGTTCGCTAAAAATTGAATATGCGAGGCCCTTCCGTTCGCGAATATTTTGGAAGAGGCGCGAAGACATGCCGCCACCTAGAGCATTGCTTAGCAAGGACACACCGAAGCGGCGACGATCGGTCATCGGCAGCGACGAAACGCCGAGGCAGAGATGCACCTGCTCCAACTCATGCTTGGTGCGCACGGTGATGTGCGGAGCGGCCACCGGGACGGACTCAGGAGTCCAAGGATTTCCTGCGGGGCGATCCGCAAAGCGCTCCGCAACCAGATCGAGAAGTTGCGCGTGGCTCAAGTGTCCCGCAGCGGTGATCACCATATTGTTCGGGGAGTAGCGCTCCTGAAACCAGGAGCGCAGCGTGGCGCGCGAAAATGCACCCACCGTTTCGGGAGTGCCAAGAATGGGCTTGCCGAGCGCGTGGGGATACCAGAAATTCTGGGTGAAGAGCTCATGCACCAGGTCCTCGGGGTTGTCCTGAGTCATGCGGATTTCTTCGAGGATGACCGATTTCTCCCGCTCGATCTCGTCCTCGGCAAATTTCGGCTCGAGGACCATGTCGGCAATGACGTCAAACGCTTTTGCAAGATGCTCATCGAGCACTTTAGTGTTGAAGCAGACCATTTCCTTGGAGGTGAAGGCATCCAGCATGCCGCCGACGCTATCAACTTCGCGCGCGATATCTTCCGCCGAGCGGCGGTTGGTACCCTTGAACACCATGTGTTCAATGAAGTGGGAAACGCCATTGAGTTCAGCCGGTTCGCGGCGCGAGCCTGAGCGCAGCCAGATTCCAACAGAGACGGAATGAACATGTTCCATGGGCTCGGTAATGACGACGAGGCCGTTGGAAAAAACTTCCTTCTGAACTTTATGCGATGCATCCACCGGCGTTGTGTTGGGCATGTTTTATCTATTCTGGCATGGCGCGGGCAAAAATGTCATGGGAGCAAGTCGAATGTTTCTAGGCTATTTGCGAAAACAAAAACGCCGGGGGCCTTTTACACCAACTTCTCATCCGGAGAAAGCTTGCCGTATTCACTGGAATAATGCAGCGGAACGTCGGCATAAACTCCCTTGTCGATGGAATAAACTTCGCAGGAGGAATACGGATAGGAATAGATGTGCACGCTGGTTGAGGGCTGGCCAAATTCCGGGAGATTCAGCACTTGATGCACGGGCTCTTCAGGCTGCACCACCGCGGGATGCTGGGGATCCATATCGTAAGCATCGGAAGGAACGAGCTTGCAGGTAGAATGAGCGGAGTCGCGAGTGTCGACTCGGAAATTCTGCACGCGCAGGCGGCCGATGGGCGTGACCATCCAGCAATTCTGGTCGCGGTGATTGTGGATGCGGCTAACCTGTCCGATGTTCCAACAGATGGCCATCACTTCGAAAAGCTTGCATTTGTAAATCAAGTTTCGCGTGTAGTGGCTCGTGGCGTAAAAAAGATACGGTGAAAGCGTCTCCGGCTGAATGGATTTCTGAGCCGTGAAATCAAAGACTCGCCGAATCGAAAACTCCGCTTCGGGGATAGCGCAAAGCTGCTTTACCCATTCGTCGATCGATAACATTTCCATCGGCACGCCTCCCAGAACGGTGAACTGAGGCACGAGAAAACGGCAACTCCGACCGACATTATAGCCCCGCGCCGCACGGGCGGCAGCAAGAAACCGCGCTGAACGGCGTGCTATCATTGTTTTAGAATGTCCCCGGAAATGGCAAGAAACCCTTTGAATCTGCTGGGCAAATCGCCTGAAGAGCTTCGTGCGTTTTTGCAAGATATGGGCGAGCCGGCATACCGCGGCAGGCAGATCTATCATGCGCTGTATGCGGAGCGGCGGTCCACTTTTGGCGCGATGACGAACCTACCGGCTGCGTTGCGCGAGCGCCTTGCCCGCGAGGCGACGATAGATTTGCCCAAGATTGTGCGGATCTACCGCTCGGACGACGGAACGCTGCGTTACGTTCTCAGCTTGGGGGCAGCAGCAGAGAGCGAGAATCCAAACACGAAAGCCGCAACGATTGAAACTGTCTTCATGCCGGAAGAAAATCGCCAAACCATTTGCATTTCGACACAGGCGGGATGCGCAGTGGATTGCCATTTTTGTTTAACAGCTACTCTCGGGTTGATCCGCAATCTGACCGCGGGCGAAATTATCGGACAGGTGGTGCTGGCGCTGGAACTCAATCGCGACGCGCTGAAGCCACAGACGAATGTGGTCTTAATGGGCCAGGGTGAACCGTTGCTGAACTATGAAGCGGTGCTGGCCGCGTTGCGAATTTTACTCGACCCGAACGGCATGGCGATCTCGCCGAAGCATACGACGCTTTCGACCAGCGGAATTATTCCCGGCATTGAGAAGCTGGGGCTTGAGAAAGTGCGGCCCAAGCTTGCGATTTCGCTGAACGCATCAACGAACGAGCAGCGCGACAAGATCATGCCGATCAGCCGAAAGTATCCGATTGAAAAGCTGATCGAAGCTTGCGAACGATATCCGCTGCGGACCTGGGAGCATTTGACGTTCGAATATGTGCTACTCGGAGGGTTCAACGATTCGGCGCAAGATGCGCGGCGCGTTGCAAGGCTTCTGGCAAATCTTCGCGTCAAGGTGAATCTGATTCCGTGGAATCCGGGCGAATTGCCGTTTGAAAAACCGGATCCATCGCGCGTTGAAGAGTTTCGAAGAATTCTTACGGAAAAAGACGTCCGAGCTTTTGTACGCTATTCCCGCGGACAAGATGTGATGGCGGCGTGCGGGCAACTTGCGCTGCTGGAATCCACGGGAGGCCTAGGGAGCTCGACCCTCTCGCAAATTTCGCCGGCGACTTTCTGAGCGCTACGTTCGGTAAGGCGGAAGCAATTCACCGCAGAATAGCTGCGGGAATCATTCGCAGGATTAAAATCGCCGAATACCGATGGCGGCCATCATGCGGCCGGTGACCCGCTCGCGGCGAAAACTGAAGAATAGATCCGTGCGGCAGGCGGTACAGAAATCCGAGGAAAAAATATTGCCGGACGGGACCCCCGCAGCACTCAAAATCGAGCGATTCGCTGCGATCAGATCCAGGTGAGCGCGCGGCTCAGGCGGTTGGTGGCCGGGCGGCCGCATCGTGAGCCACGGGAGCCAATTCGGGTCATTATCCCCGCGAGCAAGAGAATCGAAGGGGCCTTTAAACCATTCTCGCGCCTCCGGAAACTTTGCCGCGTATTCGGCTACGACTTCAGGTCCTACCTCGAAACAACACTGGCCTATGCCGGGTCCCAGAGCGGCGATTACATCCCGCGGGCGCGTTCCAAATTCCATCTGCATTCGTCCAAGGGCTTTTTCCGCGATGCGTTGAAGCGTGCCGCGCCAGCCGGAATGAATGGCCGCAATCGCTCGGCGCTTTTTGTCAGCGAGGAGGATGGGAACGCAGTCGGCTACCTGCACAACCAGCAAGAGGCCGGATTCGTTTGTGATTAGCGCATCGGCTTTAGGCGGATCGACAGATGACTCAGGGTCGGTGGAATGCACAATGTGAATAATGTCCGAATGAATTTGGCGCAGACCAATTACACGCATGCCATTTGCATTTAATGCAGCAAGGAAATTCCGGCGATTTTTTAAAACGTGCTCGCGGCTGTCCCATTCGGCGAAGCCAAGATTCAGGACCTTTTCGGAGGTTTTACGACCATCGCGATGGTGTTCTAATTCGCTTGCGCCGCCCGGGCGCGTGCTGAATCCATGCACGATCCAATCGAGTTGCGCGAGCGGCGGAGCTTCCAAGATCTGTAAGCCACGCGCTTGCCGCAAACTCCATCGAGGAGTTGTCTGCGAGCGTTTCCGCGGCGAAGATTTTGTTTTTGCAACTGTGGGACTCATCGCGCTTGCCTCGATCCGGAGTAAGACTGCTGCGCTAAATCCATTATAGGTATAATCGCGTTGCTATGCAGACTTGCACAACAATCAAGTTTCGCTACGTCCTGCTACCGGCTGGACCGAGGGTCAATTGGTAGTAGGGCTGGGACTCGACATTGCGGAAATCGACAGGATCGAGGCGGCCATCGCGCGGCACGGCGCGCCCATTCTCCAGCGGTTGTACACTTCAAGCGAAGTGGAGTATTGCGAAAGCCACCGAAATAAATTCGAGCGCTACGCGGGCCGTTTCGCCGCGAAAGAAGCAACGATGAAGGCTCTGGGGACGGGCTGGCGACGAGGCGTACGCTGGCGCGATATCGAAGTGATACGAGAGCCGAGCGGGAAGCCGTCGCTAAGTCTGAAAGGCGCGGCGAAACGAATTGCCGAGGAACTCGGCGTGAACAATATTTCCCTCACAATTACGCACAGCGGAAACCTGGCGCTCGCCGAAGTTATTCTTGAAGATTAGCGCCGGCGAACTCTGCCATTGAGGCTTCATCAGACGACAGGCATATTTTGTGCCATTGATTTGCGGGTAGCCGGCCGGGAATCCGAATTTTCAAATAATTTGCGGTCATAGCCGTCGTCCAGGTGTCTCCGCCGCCGGCAAGCGTGAGCGCCCGCAAAGTGCGTCCTGCCTGCGAAGCGCGAAATTTCGAAGATTTCCTCTGAGACAGGGCGCGCAAAGTGCGAGCCCGTTCGCGAATGATGGTTCCCGGGACGAACGCTGCGAGATTCGCGCCCGCGGTGCCAGGCCGCGCGGAAAATGAAAACACGTGGAGGTAAGTGAACGGCAGGCGCTCGATCAATTCGACGCTGTGCTGAAAATCTTCCTGCGTCTCTCCGGGAAAACCGACAATCACGTCCGCGCCGATCGCAGCTCCTGGGACGATTTGGCGAATACGCTTCACACGCTCGGCATAATGATCGGCGCGATACCAGCGGTGCATGGCGCGGAGGACGCGGTCGGAGCCGGATTGCAGCGGCACGTGAAAATGGGGCGCCAGGCGAGCCGAAGAAGCCACAAGCGTTATGAGTTCTTCGGTGACGTCCTGTGGCTCGATAGAACTTAGCCGAAGCTGTTCGAGCGAAGTTTCTTGCAGAATGCGAAGAACGACATCGGAAAGGCCGGCGCGCGGCGAGAGATCACGGCCGTACGCGCCTAGATTAATCCCGCTTAGGACGATTTCTCGCGAGCCTGCGCCGACAAGCTTTTGCACCTCTGCGACTACGACGGCGGGCGGCAGGCTGCGGCTGCGTCCGCGGACAAACGGAATGACGCAGTACGCGCAGCGGTTGTTGCAGCCATCTTGAATTTTTAATACCGGCCGGGTGCGATCGCCTTCGACCACCGCCGCCGGAGCGACTTGCACGGAGGTTTGCGCGAAGATGTCACCGGTTAGAATCTTGGCAGGCCCACGCGCAAGCGACATTTGGCCAGCGTCGAGCAAGGAGACCGGGACGAAGTCTTTTTCTGCGGCGAGCGCAGCGAACGCGATTTCTGTGCTGGATTGGGCGACTAGTTCACCGGTGATCTTGGGAATTTCGGTCTGGTGCGAGTTTCCAATCACCCAGCTGACACCATCGAGAGCGGCGATTTCCTCGGGAGCGCGTTGCGCGTAACAACCGGTAACGATGATGCGCGCGGTGGGGTTCGCACGATGGATTTTCCGCACGGCGTCGCGTGTTTGCGAGTCCGCCGCGGCTGTTACCGTACAAGTGTTGAGCACGACGAGATCGGCCGAGCAGTGATCGCCGACGAGCATGAGGCCGCTTGTGAGCAAGCCGTGGCGAAGCGCAGCAGCATCAGCTTCGGTTGCACGACACCCGAAATTTTCAATGCTAAATGTCGCCATAGGTCACAAGTCTTTTCACAATGGGGCGCGAAACACGGAATTATAGCAGCGATCCGTAGTTACATTGGAATTCAAGCTGAAGGACTACGGGAGGAAGGAGAGTTTTCTGACGTGCGGGAGGAACGAAGCTAGGTGCCTACACCGCGACGTTGATAGCAGAGGAGGATCAGATCCGCTCGGCGGCGCACTCCGAATTTGGCGAGCAAATTGGAGACGTGGAATTTGACCGTACGTTCGGAAATATGCAAACGATCGCCCACTTCCTTGTTTGCAAGATTTTCGAGCAAGGCGCTGAGGACTTCCTGTTCCCTGCGGCTGAGCTCGGTAGGAGAATTCCCCCGCAACCGGCGGCCTTGGGTGGAAGTCAGAATTGAATCCACGAAACGCGAAAGCACGGTACGCGGCACCCAGAAACCACCGGAAGCTACCAGCGGCAATGCACGCGGAAGCTGCTCGCGGGCTTCTTCGTAATTCAAAATCCCTTTTACTCCCTGGCGGAGCAGAGTGTGGCTTTCCGCTTCCTTGAGATTGTCTCCAACGACCAGCAGTCGCGCCGTAGCGTTATGATCCAGGATGTTCGCGAGGAGCGCGCCTGTTGCTTGACGGGCGGCGTGAGCGTCCACAACGTAAACAGCTGCCCGAGGAACCTCAAGATTGCGGAGGTCCGGCGCCAGCATGGATTCAAGCTGCCGGGAAACGATCTGATAGCCGGAATCTGCGAGTACCCGGCGGAACTCTTCGAGCACCATGGGATGCGGCGACAGAAGACAAACCTTCAAATTCGGTTTGGCGGGCGCTTTTGCCATCGTGGTTAGGCTAACGGAATTGAACGACAGGGGCAAGAAAGACAGCACGGGCGATTTCATAACAGACACGGGGTAATCAATAGGTCTCAGGCTACCTTAGACGGTTGGCTTTAAAGGAATTGCGGCGGAACCGGGGTGATAGGCAGCCTGCTGGTTAACGATTTAATCAAGAGGGGGGGATTCATCGATCTGTTCAACATCTAAGTTTTCGACGTCCGCAACCTTGCGCTGTGGGCGCTTGGCCGGGATGCCGGCCTGGCGGACTTTGTAAAGCAGGGCGCGATAACTGATCTTCAAGATTTCGGCGGCCTTGCGACGATTCCAATGATTCGCCTGCAAAACCTTGAGAATCACATCGTGTTCCATGCGACGTGTTACTTGCTGGGCGATGCGCTTCAGCGGGATATTTCCGTCTTCATTCAGCTCGTAGGCAAAGTGCAATGGCTTTTTCTCGTGAATCTGATGGCGATCGGAATGGAAGGCTTCCTCCGATCCGAGGATTACATATCGTGCCATGCAATTTTCCAATTCCCGGATATTGCCGGGCCACTCGCGCTGATACAACAGTTGGAGAACTTCCTTGGAAACCGGGCCTACTTCACGCTTGAAGCGACGATTGAATTGCTCGCGCAGATATTCGACGAGGTAGGGAATATCTTCGCGGCGCTCTCGAAGTGGCGGAAGCGTGAGCGTAATAACATTAATGCGGTAGAAAAGATCGGCGCGAAAACCGCCGCTTTCGATTTCCTTCGCAAGTATCCGGTTCGTGGCGCAGATTACGCGCGCGTCCATGCGCCTTTCTTCGTGATCGCCGATGCGGGTGAAGTGGCCGTCCTGTAGGACGTGCAATAGCTTAGCCTGGAGGCTCGCATCGAGTTCGGCGATTTCATCCAGGAACAGAGTGCCACCATGGGCTGTTTCCATGCGTCCGGGCTTCGAGTTGTCCGCACCGGTAAACGCGCCCTTCTGGTATCCAAACAGTTCACTTTCGAGCAGGGTTCCGGGGATCGCGGGACAATTCACTTTCACGAACGGACCTTCGCGCCATGGCGAACGGTCATGAATAAATCGCGCCAGGACTTCCTTGCCGGTTCCGCTCTCGCCCAAAACCAGGACAGGAACATTCAAGCCGGCGGCGCGACCAATTTTCTGCTTGACTGCCTGCATCGTTTCCGACGGCCCGAAGTAAACATGGTCGGGGGGAAGTTCGACAGGATGAGTTTGAAGCAGCGCTTTTGCTTCCGCAGTAGATGCCATGAACGTCCAGGTACTCGGATTAAAAACGGATAAAGTATTCAGCCCCGTACAACTACTTTGCACACTGAACGCCAAACGGCGCCAAAGAGCGGGCTTTCAGTGAAACTGGGATGGCGCGTCAGCGAGAATTCAATGCGCTTGTTTTCAGTATGTTGCCGGAGAAAACAAGGAGAACATCGCCGGCGAAGGAGGGTGCGTCATAGTACTTCGTTCGGCCAAAATTTAGAAAACTCTGGGCACTTTCGGGAAGGCAGTTTCTCAATCCGCCCCTAGCTCCGAAACGGAGTTTCATTTTGGACTTCGAAAAAAGTCGGCAATCAAGATCGCAAAACCGCTAGCTTAAGAAAGTTCTTACGAGACTGTAACGTACCTCTTGGGGATGGGGCGAAGCAGAAAATTAGTATCTCGGGTGAAGGCGCGGCCTCAACGCTGTGGGAAAATCAAAGCCTCCAACATATCCGCCCGCGCTTTTTGGTCCGAAGCAAATAGCTGAAGCAGGTCCGTGACGGAAATCATCCCGCGATAACCTTTTTGATTGTCCAGCACCACCAAATGATAGATACCGTGCTGCTCCATCAACCGCAAGCAGTCTTCCAGCGAAGTATCCGGCGTAGCGCTCACCAATTGACGCGTCATAATCTCCGAGACGTGCATCCAAGCGGGGCATTTATTCTCAGCAGCGACCTTGTCGGAAACATCGCTCTGTGAAATAACGCCCAGAAGAACGCCCTGTTTGTCGCAGACTCCGACAGCGCGAACCTGGCGCTCGCGAAGATAGCGAGCAGCGTCGTGGACAGTGGTTTCCTCAGAAACGAAATAAACTTCGCGGCGAGCAGCGATCAGGTCCGCTACCTTCATGGGCGCTCCTTGAACACTGAATTCCACACCGAGCAGCGCAGATGCGACTCCGCCGAGCCTACTCCCGCGTTGGGCACAATTGCAACACGCAACATAAGATTCCTGAGCTAAGACCTTGAGGTCAAGCTATGCAGTCTTGAACCGCTGGGAGCAACAATATTGATTCGGCCGACGCAGCCAAAGATCACAAGGCATATGGCGAGTATGCTACAAGACAATTAGCCGTATCACTGAGAGTGAGAAAGAGATGCCCAGCGTACGGGAAGAATCCCGGAGAGGGACACCGAAATGACAACGGACCGTGCAAATCCTCCCGTGTAGCAAAGTGCCGAACTAATTGGGAGATGTTTCGCCGCGAATGATATCGTATCGCTCGATTACTGCAGCGACTCCGATGGATTCACGCTGATCGTCCGTCTGCTTGTCAACGCGAACGACCCGCCCGTGGGCTCGAACAAAGACCTCGGTACCGCGCGTGATCTCAGCCGGCAGTGTAAGCGTGAAGTCAACTTCTGTGCCGGGAGCGAGATCCTTTTCCATGATGAAGTAAACGCCGCGGGTTGAAATATCCCGGGTCTGGCCATCATGGGCTCCGGGCTCGCGGTTAATGGGAAGCCGGACGCTTACAGGCAGCGAAAGGTCGTACCGGCGTGCCGTGCGACGTTCCGTCATACGCGCTGCTCCACCAAGATTAGTTTGATATTCACAGCATCCCCCGTCGATAAGAGTAGCAATCCCTATTCCAAAGCTGACTAAGTGTTTATCTCTGAATCTGCGCTAGCGACAACGGCGAATTTTCTTCCTGGACGCCAGCCAAAAAGTGGCGTCCGGAACAAATCCTTTGAAAACAGTAACTACCGTTTCCCGAAATCCCAGCTGGGGGTGAGATCTCGGAGCCTGATGTCAGTGGAACTGACGAAAGCCCCTGTCGGAGCGGAATACTAGACCAAGGAGGCTGAAGGAGGATAGTGCTATTTCTTTGAATGTGCCCTACATATGCAACACTTTGCCGTAATAGGACTAAGCGTACTTTCAGGCGGAAGCCGCTGTTCATTCCCCATTATGGGAATAGATGAACGTGATTTCGATTGGCAGTTCGACAGAGAAATCACGACTGTCGATCTGGCGCGAGGCCGAAATGGTACGACTCAGTTTCGAACTGCTTACGAGCTTCGAACGACAGGAGTCGCTTCCTTGGCCTCCGCCTCTTTCGCCGCGGCTTCCCTGGCAGCTTTAGCAGCAGCCGAACGCGCGCCGCGTCCAGAATCCAAATTAAATTGGCGCATTTTGTAGAGCAGAGCTTTGTAACTGATGCCCAGCATCTTGGCGGCATCCTTGCGGCACCAATTCGTCTTCTCCAAAGCGTCGGCAATGGCTTCCATTTCTGCTTCGTCCTTCAAACCACGGACGAGCGCCTTGAGGCCCATCTCTTTGGGCACCGGAGAAGCTTCACGCGGAGTGAGGCGCTGCTGCTGACCTGTCATTTCAAGCAACTCGCGAAAGCTGCCTTCGTCATCTTCGAGAATAACGTAACGTTTGACAAAGTTTTCCAGTTCGCGGAGATTGCCCGGCCACGGATAACGCAGTGCGGCTTCGATCAAATGCTTTGAAGGATCCGGAGCAGCTTTTTGATATTTCTCGCTGTACTTCACCAGGAAGTGGCGGAACAGCAACGGAATTTCCGCGGTGCGTTCGCGCAACGGCGGAATGTGAATAGAGAGAACATTCAAGCGATAATAGAGGTCTTCACGGAAGCGGCCGGAGCGCATGGCTTCTTTCACATCCATGTTGGTGGCCGCAAGAACGCGAACATCCACATTCACAACGGCGCGCGCGCCAAGCCGTGAATACTGGCCATCTTGCAGAACGTGAAGAAGTTTGGCTTGAAGATGCGGGCTCATTTCCGCGATTTCATCGAGAAAAATCGTGCCTTTGTTTGCGAGCTCGAATTTTCCGGGCTTGGAACGAACCGCGCCGGTGAAGGCGCCTTGCTCGTATCCGAAAAGCTCCGATTCAAGTAGTTCGCCGGGGAGCGCGGCGCAATTCACCTTTACAAACGCCTGAACGCGGCGAGTGGAGCGAAGGTGAATCATGCGCGCCACTACTTCCTTGCCTACTCCGCTTTCCCCACTGATAAATACAGGGACGTCCACGGGAGCAATCTGCAGAATCTGCTGGCGAATCTTGAGCATTTGCGGGCTGGCGGCGAGGAAGGAAAGGTCCTCGGTAAGAGCTTCGCAATATTCGCGCAGCGCCTTGTTCTCGGAACGTAGTTGCTGCTTCTGGCGGCACTTCAGGAACGCAGCATCGAGTTCGGGCTTCTCGAACGGCTTGGTGAGGTAATCGAGCGCTCCCAATCGAATGGCTTCCACTACGGTGGTTACTTCATTCGAGCAGGAGAGCATGATCACGTTGAGCGTGCGATCCACCTGCATGAGTTGGCGCAGCGTCTCAAGCCCATCGATTTCCGGCATCAATACGTCAAGGATAATGAAGTGCGGTCTAAGACCCGCCCCGACCTTCTCCAGCGCTTCTTTGCCGCCCGGCACTGTTTCGACATCGTAGCCGTCCACTTCGAGCAGCGTCTGAAGATATTTGCGAATACTTGGTTCGTCATCTACTACGAGGATTTTCTCTTTTTCAGCCATCGATCGCATATTCCTGGGAACGAAACTAGTCCGCTCCTATAAATCAGTTTCTAAGTCACTCGACATTGATCGGGAGCAGGAATGAGAACGAACTCCCGCTTCCGACCACGCTATCAACCCATACTTTTCCGCGATGGGCTTGAATCAGGCGCTTTGTGATGGCCAGTCCCAAACCCATGCCGGAAGAAGACGGATCCACGCGCACGAATTCTTCAAAAATTTCCTGATGAAATTCAGCGGCGATTCCACCGCCTGTATCCGCAACCGAAACTAAAACACTGTTTGCGCGCATCCCCGCGTCGCGGCGACGATCGGTAGAAGGTGAAGCCTCGGAAACGCGCCGCTCCCAAAAATGCGGCTCCGCAATCATCGTGACACAGCCTTCCGCCGGCGTATGCTTCAAGGCATTGTCGAGCAAATTCGCCACACACTGCTGTACTTTCTGATAATCGAACTTGAAAGAAGGCAGGTCCGGATGAACCTTTATTTCCAGGTGCACCTTGGCACGCTGAAAGGCATCCTGCCAGCGGCAGGTGAGGTCGTTGATACAATCGCGCAAATCATTTTCACGCAACTGCAGCATGAGTTTGCCACTTTCGAGCGCTGAATAGTTCAGGAACATGGAAACGAGCCTAACCAGCCGGTCGCAGCTTTCTTTCGATTCCTGCAGCATTTCGCGCTGCCGCTCGGTGAGTTTTCCGAGCGATCCGGAGAGGAGAAGATCGTAATAACCCTTCATAACGGCCAGCGGCGTTTTCAGTTCGTGGGCGGCTGACGCCAGAAAAACCGTTTTCTGCCGGTTCACTTCCTGAAGACGCAGGTAGGCGGCGAGCAAATTTCGATAGGTGATCTCCCGCTCCTGCATTAATTCCTGAACCGTTTGCCGCATCTCCGCTTCGTTAGCCAGCGTTTGAGATGGAACTGGCTCCACGTAAACGACCAGCCAATCCGGCTCCGGCAACCAGCGAACCCTTGCACGGCTTTTCCCGGCGGGAGAATCAATCTGAAGATTTACTTCCTGCTCACCGTTTTCGAGCTGGTCAACAACACCTTTGCGGTCGGTGTGCAAAATGTCGCTGAACAGATTCAGTTCCAATCTCGAAGTCGTTTTTGGTGAATTCAACCGATCTTGGGCATGCAGGTTGGTAAACAGAATTCGCCCGGCGCGGTCAGCGACCACTAACGGGCGGTCAAAAGCGTCTAATAAGCTCGCGACCAGATGAAAAACCTGCTGGCCTGTGGCTTGCGGGTCGGTTGTAAGACTGTTCGTCAATTCCCCTCCCGGGGACGCGGCACAAAGACACCACTCTTAAGCTCTCGCTACGACGAAGGGGGCCGCACTCAACAATATTCATGCTCGCAAAGGGCGAAAAGGGAGTCAATGGTAAATGCGTTCTAGTTTGCACAAAGTTGGAAAAGGAATGGAGTATATTTGCCCAATTGACTGCGCGGTTGCACCTCACCGCAGATTCAATAGTCTTATAATACTATGATTATAAGTGACTTGACACAAACGCTGTCTCAGAAAGAGACTTGCATTCAAATTGCGTAATAGTGGGAGTACTAAAACTGGGGTACTAATGAGCTCGACGGAAAATGTTCTTCACCATAAAGTAAGTATGTCCCCTCTCTACGAAGAGCGAAGGCGATTCCAGCGGATACACCTCCAGGTGCCGATGTTCATTCGCGGCAAGGATGCGCATGGCGAGCAGTTCCTTGAGCTTGCCAAGACCTTAGATGTCAGTGGCTTAGGAGCCTTTCTTACGTGTCCGCGCTCATTAGCCGTTAGCGAGATTATCACTCTAACGATCCCTGCGCCGTCCATTACCTCGTCGGGTTTAATTCCGGCCGGCATGCCACCGATTCAAGCACGGGTTAAAAGGCAACAGCAGGCCGGAGATGTCTACCTTGTCGGTGTCGAATTCTTGAAGCCGATTGGCTAATTCTTTTCCACGTCCCTTCCGACACTTTCAGCGCTTTCCGCAGTTTCCCGGAGATCCGGACGTGACCTTGCCACAAAGTGGAAGGTTTTTCGCAAGCCGTCGAAGGTCCCGTCAGCAGTTCGCCATTGACGTGAGTCAGAAAACGTGTAATTTTCTTCCTTGCAGCAACTTACGTATCTCTACTCCTCCCCCATTCCTGGCCCGGGGATTGGACTGTCCCTTGCTGTAAGTCCCCTGCCCCCGCAGTGGCCCCTTAGTCAGGGAAGAGTATTGCTATTTTCCGGAACCCACTGATGCCCCAACCCGGCGAATCTTTGCCTACACAGCCCTTGGCCGAAGACTCGTATCTAGAGGTGCTCGCGGAAACTCTTGAGAGCCTCGAGGATTCGGTTCGCGGGCAATTTCTGCGCCAATTTTTCCGTACGATCGCGCAAATAGATCTGACCGAAGCCCAAGGCAATGAATATTGGGAACGGATATTATTGCGGCGTCGAGAGCTAGCCGAAAGCATTGGGAAAAAAGTCTCGTTGAAAACAGCGATGGTAGATGTGCTGGCTTCTACGAGTTTTCTGCGCGTCCCCATCCTGATGGAGTATGAAGAATTCAAGAAACTGCAAATCAATGCCGCCACCGACCCGCTTACAGGCTTGTACAACCGGCGCCTCTTCGATGAATACTGTGACAAAGAACTGAATCGCGCAAAACGGTACGGGCAGCAGCTGGCTGTAGTGATCCTCGATGTGCACAAGCTCAAAGAGGTGAACGACAACCACGGCCACTTACAAGGCGACCAGATACTGCAGCTCGCCGCAGCTACCTTGAGGAAAACATTGCGCGCATCCGACTTCGCGTTTCGCATTGGCGGAGACGAATTCGCGCTGCTTTTGCCGCAGACAGATTCAGAACAAGCCACGACGCTTTGCCGCCGCGTTCGGGCGCAGTACGAAGGTGACGTCCATTCTTTGAAATTAGACCCCAGCGTCACATTGGACTTTGGCATCGCCGTGCAGCCGCAGGATGGCGAGCAGAAAAGTGTTTTATTGGGTGTGGCCGACGATCGCCTGTACGAACTCAAGAACATGGGGCGGAGAACGTCGCGCGTGATTCCGCTGAGCTCCCAGCCGCCGCGAGGAGATGCCGGAAGCGAGGCTACAGCGCAGCGCGATCCAGCTTCACGTTCTCCGAAGGAAACTCCCCCACGCCCTCGATCAGATGCCTCTTCTCCGCCGCTCCACGATTTACCTTCGCCTGAAAGTGAGCGCGTTCCGCTGCGCGACAGTTCGATCCAGCCGCAGCATCCGGGCCGCACGGGCCAGCCTCAACCTCCGCAATTGCAAAACGTAACCGGTCCGCAGACCGCTGGAACAAATCCCGCTGCACCTTCTTCATCGCGAATCGAAAAACGCAAATGGGAACGTGTGTCGCTCGCCGGAACAAAAGCCTACGCATTGTTGACGGAAGCTGACAAGAGAACGGCAACCTTGGTTGATTTAAGCTATGGTGGCGTCGCGCTGATGCTCGAAAAGGGCGTGGAACTTCCGGAGCAGTTCAGCGCAATTCTGCACGTCCCGATCTTGCCACCGGTACGCGTGATTTTGCGCAAGGCCCACACGCAACGGCTCGATGCTGATCGCGAACGCGTCGGTTGCTCTTTCGTTTCTTAGTCCCTCGCTCAAGCATGCACGCTTCAGCTGTTGGTCTGCCGCAGCTTGGAAAATTTGCAGTAATGCCATATAATTGATGTTCCCGCTGACCTAGCGACGCGACCGTGTGTCTGAGCTTCTTGGGTCCCGCAGACCGGCCGGCAGGGAGGAGCGTCCCATGAAAGAAGGAATTCATCCCGATTATCACGCCGTGAAGGTGCATTGCGCCTGCGGCAACATGTTTGATACACGCTCGACGATCAAGGGTGCCATGATCCGCGTTGAAATTTGCTCGAACTGCCACCCGTTTTTCACCGGTAAGCAGAAGTTGATCGATACCGCTGGCCGCGTGGAACGGTTCCAGAAGAAGTACGCGGACAAAGCAGCCTCGCTGAAAAAGTAGGCCAGCTTTTTGTAACTCGCAACAGCAGTTTAAAAGCTCCCGGGCTAAATCCCGGGAGCTTTTTTATTTTCCGCTGAACTGAATCGGCTCCCGCGCGGTGTACAATGCTAGAAAGTGGCCACGCAATTTCATCCATCGCCTGACGCATCCGCCGGAACCCAGATGGAAACCGCTGCGCCCCGTGTAACACTGCGAAATTATTTTGCGCATCCTTTCGACTCTGCGATCGCGGCGGCCCGCACGTGTTACTCGCCACGCATCATCGGCGCAGAGGAACTTACCGACAAGCAGCGAGTGACGATCGGGTCGGCCACCTACTACGGCGGACATCACACCGTATTTCAGCACGCTCATTTCGAATTCGGGCTGGAAAATATCAGCCGGCAGTTTGTTTGGTCGCTGCTTCATGCCCATCCATTTTATAACTCCGAGCAGCAAAGCCAGCGCTACGTGCGGCTGGATCGCGCGCAAGCCTACGTGCCCGCGGGGAGCGCACATTTCGGCGCAGCCGAGCGCGCGATCTACGAAAAAGCTGTCACTCGCGCATGGAATCACTACCGTGAACTTACACGCGTGCTACAACCGACCGCTCGCGACATTCTTGCGGATATATGGCACGTCAGCGAAATGTCACATCCGAAGCGCGTGCAAAAAGTGGAACGCCAGGCGGAAAAACGCGCCATCGAAGTCGCGCGCTACGTTTTGCCGGTGGCCGCTTTTACAACCATGGTGCACACGCTTTCGGGAATCGTCCTGCATCGGCTTTGGCGCATGCACGCGGCGAGCGACACACCCTCTGAGGCCCGCCATGTAATCGCGCAAATGGTAGAGCGTGTCCGCGAGGTGGATCCGCAATTTTTCGATCGCTTCGATAATGCGCCAATGGACGAACCGCCAGAATGGCAGGCCCCAGTACATGAGGGCGAGGCATTCTCGCGCGAATTTGACGGAAAGCTAGCGGGACTGACATCGCGCCTCGTTGATTATCCGCCGCGCGCCATTCCGGTAATGGCCGATGCCTACCGCGCGGTAATGGGCTTAACGGTTGCGGAATGCACCGATGCAGAAGCGGTGGACCGCATGCTGAATCCGGCACGCAACCCCTACCGACGCGAAACGCTCGACATTGGCGTGCACGCGCCCATGATGCGCGCGCTACAACACGCCAATTTCACCTTCGCCAAAAAAATCAGCCACACCGCCGACAGCCAAGACCAGAGACACCGTATGGTTCCCGGCTCGCGCCCGCTGCTGACTTTGGCCGACACACGCTCGCCCGATTACATCGCGCCCATGTTGATTCGAGACAACCAGCGCGCGATGGAAATTTACGAACGAGCGATGGAAGAAGCGTGGGCGGCGAAAAACGAATTGCTCGACCGCGGCGTGCCGCTGGAATTCGCGCTGTACCTGCTGCCCAACGCGAAGGCGATCCGGCTGGTGGAGTCGGGGTCGCTGCTGCATTTGCTGCACAAATGGACCATGCGCACGTGTTTCAACGCGCAGGAAGAAATTTATCAGTCGTCGATTGAAGAAGTGGAGCAAGTGCGCGGAGTTTTGCCGGAACTCGCGCGCTACATCGGGCCGCCGTGCCATCTTCGCGCGGGCATTTCGACGCCAATCTGCACCGAAGGTTCGCATTTCTGCGGCGTGAAGGTCTGGCTCGATTTCCCCAATATCCAGCGCCGCATATGACGCGCAGCGGCAGCCTGGCGTATTACCTCACCGCATGGATTTGCGGGTGCTTCTTCATGAGCCTTTCTGTCTGGACTAAAGACTTGTTCGGAACTGCCGCGAACAACGCATTTTCAACGCGTTCCGTATTCGGGCTCATCTTTTTCTATTTTTATGGATTGGTCTTTGGGGCAATAGCTGCGCTCACCGGAGCATTTCTTCTGCGACGCGTTATGGCAGTGCTCAAGTGCATGACGGCGAGCCATTGGGCAGTCGCCGGAGCGATTTTAGCTCCCGCAGTTATCGCGATACTTGGACTTTGGGGACGGCACGTCGGCATAGACGAACAAAGCGGCATGCGCGTGGTCAGGATCATCACCTTCGGCCCGAAGATTGTGGTGGAAGCCGGATGGTGGCTCGCAATTCCAGCAGGGGCCGCAACTGCGTACTTGCTGTGCCGAGTACAGCGCGCATTTGGGGCGCAACATGGGCCACAGGCCTCCTAGGTTCGGCGCGAAGGTTGCGAAAAATGTAAAGATTAGCGCTTGATGATGCGGGTCATGTTGGGCGAGATAAGCTCATATCGAATGCCGCGCCAGCGGATTCGTTTGGTAAGCAGGGAAGCAATAAAATTCCAAGCAAAAAGAAATGGGACAATGGGCGCGAGGACGAGGAACGCCCAGCTCGTTTCCTGCAGCTTGCCTTTCCACTCTGGAATCGCCTCATTGATCGCCACGATGCGCAATACGCCTTTCATTGCGGCAAGTAAGGGAACTGCCAAAGCCACGAGCACCAATTGGCTCCAGGGATCGCCATCAATCATCAGATAAATGATCACAAAAATGGCATACAGCAGGGTGACGGCATAGGCAAGGTGCGTTAGTCCGCCCAGCAGCCATCTGCGGTTCGAATATACCCGCGCGATCAGCATTTGCCGATTTGTGAACTCGAGCAGTTCCTCCCAATTCCATGGATGCAGAGTAGCGGCAAAACATTCAGGACAAAAAACGATGGGCTTGCCTGCTTGGTCGAGTGCTGAAGTCAGAGCGAAGTCATCGCTGACAGCGCCTTTCCATGCTTCCAACACATTCACGTCGTCGAAAGTTTTGCGCCGAATCGCGGTGCCGCCTCCCCAGCAAAAATTCTCCTTAGGTTTCCCCAGAAGTGTGGCCACCGATGCATTCCACGCCGATGCCAGGCCGCTGGCCAACAAATTTCCTCCGGATGCGCCCGGAAATATCCAACGGTACGCGGTGGTGGCGCCAATACGGGCGTCTTGAAGAGGAGCAATGAGTTTCGTGAGCCAAGCACGCGGGAGCCGCACGTCGGAATCGGTGAAGACGAGAACTTCAAATTTTTCGGGCAGCGCCTCAACCGTGCGGCTCAGGTTGAACACTTTCTCGCCACAATCTTCCGGTGGCCCGGCGATCAGAATGTGGACGGTGCGCTGGCTAGCAGCTTTCACACGTTCAATAATTTTCAACGCAGGATCCAGGCTCGTTGCCAGCGTCAGATAGATCTCATAATTGGGATAGTCAAAGCGCGTGAGCGCCATCAAATTTTCTTCCAGGCCGCGCTCGTTCCCCTTGCAAGGGCAAATAAGCGCTGCGAGCGGGGTGTAAAATCCAGCGTGAGACGCAAGCCGCTGCCTCACCATTCGCATCCAGGCAAAGCCGTTCCAGAGGGAGTACAGCCCGAACGCAATTTGCAGAACTACAAGGACGTAGAAAACTTCTTGCACGAGCGCGAGGATAGCAAAATCGACGGGTCTGGTGCACGATATCGCGGATTGACTTGCCAAGCTCGCAACGGTACACTCGCGCAAATTCTGAGGTAGTTCCCCGGCTAAAATTCCACCTGGAGGATTCCCATGTCCCAACCTGCACCTCAACCGGTGAACGAGGCTAAGCTGCACGAGTTCGTTATGAAGGCCGTTGGCGAAATGGGAGCAGCGATGAATGCTGCGCTCATCATCGTCGGCGACAAACTGGGGCTTTATAAAGCGATGGCCGGAGCGGGCCCAATGACCTCAGCCGAACTCGCCACAAGAACGAAAACAACTGAAAGGTACGTGCGCGAATGGCTCTCGGCGCAGGCCGCCGGCGGATTTGTCACCTACGACGCGGCGTCCGAAAAGTTCACGCTGCCACCTGAACAAACCATGGCGCTCGCGGATGAACAAAGCCCCGTTTTCCTTCCGGGGTTTTTCGAGATTGTCGCCGCTTGTATAAAGGACGAGCCAAAAGTCACCGAAGCTTTCCGCACGGGCAAAGGACTGGGCTGGCACGAGCACGATCACTGTCTCTTCGCCGGAACCGAGCGGTTCTTTCGTCCGAATTATCGCGCGCACTTGATCAGCGAATGGATTCCTTCACTCGGCGACACGCTTGCAAAGCTGAAGTCCGGGACGCGCGTCGCCGATGTCGGCTGCGGATTGGGAACCTCAACCATCCTGATGGCGGAGGCCTATCCAAAATCGACATTCGTGGGCTTCGATTATCATCCGCAGTCCATCGAGATGGCCCGGGAGGCCGCCGCCAAGGCAGGCGTGTCCGACCGCGTGAAATTCGAGGTTGCTAAGGCGAAGGACTATCCAGGCAAAGGATATCAACTGGTTGCGTTCTTCGATTGCCTACATGATATGGGCGATCCCGAAGGTGCGGCTCGGCACGTGCTGCAGAGCCTGGATTCGGATGGCGTGTGGATGATCGTGGAACCGTTTGCTCACGACAAGCTACAAGATAATTTGAACCCGATCGGCCGCGTGTTTTACGGGGCTTCCACAATGTTGTGCACCCCGGCCTCGCTTTCGCAGGAAGTGGGACTCGGACTGGGAGCGCAAGCCGGAGAAGGGCGGCTTTCCAAGATCCTGAAAGGCGCGGGATTCACACGCGTGCGCCGCGCCGCGGAGACGCCGTTCAATATCGTGCTCGAAGCGCGCCCGTAAGCATCGTCGAGCTCCACTAGTTTCGGCGGTGCTGGGAAAAGACCTTGTGAAGAACCCGGTCGGCGGCGGTGTTTAACTCCAGCTGGAATTTTCCAGCCGCCCGGCGGGCCTGTTCCATTAACGATGGATCGAGCAACAGCGCTGTGCGGTCCACAAAAGGGCCGGAGGCGACAGCGCGCGTCGTGCGTCCAGCTTGCCTGCGCGGCTCCCGCTGCGTGAGGTCCTCGTAAAGCTCCAAGTCGCGCCAAAATTCCTGGGCGTCTCCATCGCTCCAATTCAGAGCCTGGCCGAGAGCCACGAAAAACTCTTCGCGGAAGAGATCGAGCAGAGGAATGGCCAGATCCAAACTTGGTTTTTTGGAGTGTTTGACCTTCGCAGCCTTGCTCCCCTTCTTTGGCTTCTTCTTGAAACTGCGCTTTGGTTCGCGAACGTTAACGCGCACTTTCAATCGGGCGGGGAGAACGTCCGCGGCGCGCAGAACCATGGCGAGAATGGCCTCCCGCCGAATCGTTTCAAGTTGTTCGCGGTAGTGTGCGGGTTGGTCGGCGCGTCCCGGTCGGCGGTTTTGTGCCGCGTACATATCAAGGAAGCGCGGGACCATCTCGTTGCGATCGAGAGTGGCCAGCAAGAGCGCCGCGGCTTCGCGCGCGCGTACCACGAGTTCTCGGGAGCGGTAGGGCATTCGGAAGTTTCTAGCTGTACGCGATTGCGTGCTGCGCTGCAATAGGAAAGCCGGACTGTGCGCTAAAAGAAAAGGCCCGGGAAACTCACCGGGCCCTTTTTCGCTGTCTCTGTTTCCTGGATTTAGCTTTTAGTGGACAGGAGTGACGGGACCAATTACCGGCAATTGCTCCCCCCCGGTGACTGGCCGCACGGGCTTCTTCTCGAACTTGCCGAGCGCAATCTCGAGCGCCTGTTCCGCCGTACGTACGAAGTGAATCTTCATTCCTTCGAGCATCTCGGCCGGCAAATCCTCGAGCACATTCGGTTCGTTCTCCGACGGAAGAATTACCTCGCGTATCCCCGCACGTTTCGCCCCGAGCACCTTCTCCTTAATTCCGCCGACTGGAAGCACGATGCCGGAGAGCGAAATTTCTCCGGTCATTGCGACACGCGGCCGAACGGCCCTTCCGGTCAAGAGGCTAACGAGCGCCGTGACCATGGCCACGCCTGCAGACGGACCGTCTTTCGGGATTGCGCCCGAAGGAACGTGCACGTGCAGGTCGAGCTTGCGGAAGAAATCGGGATCGATGTCGTAACGCTCAGAGTTGGACCGCACCCAGCTTAACGCCGCGCGCATCGATTCCTGCATCACCTCGCCCAAATGCCCGGTCATGGTGAACTGCTTGCCGCCGCGCATTTTGCTGGCTTCGATGAAAACGATGTCACCACCCGCCGGCGTCCAAACCAAGCCCACCGAGACTCCGGGTTTCGTGACTCGCTCCTCCACTTCCTTCTCAATCCGCACTTTTTGTACGCCCAGCGTTTCGCGAATCACTTCAGGCGTGACGATATGTTTTTCCATCTTGCCTTCAGCAATCCGGCGAGCCTGCTTGCGTATGAGCGTCGCGAGTTCGCGCTCAAGGTTACGCACACCCGCTTCGCGCGTGTAGTGAGCGATCAGGTCATGCAAAGCCTCATCTGTGAACTCAATCTGCTCGCCCAGTACGATGCCGTGCTCTTTCGTCTGGCGCGGGATCAAGAAACGCTTTGCGATTCCGATCTTCTCTTCCTCCGTGTAACCGGCGAGTTCGATGATCTCCATGCGGTCCCGCAACGGCTCCGGAATGGGATCCATCCAGTTCGCGGTGGCCACAAAGAGAACCTTCGACAAGTCGAACGGCACGTCGAGATAGTGATCGCGGAACGTGGAATTCTGCTCCGGGTCGAGCACTTCCATCAACGCCGCTGACGGGTCGCCGCGGAAATCGCGTCCGAGCTTGTCCACTTCGTCCAGCATGAACACAGGATCGAGCGTTTCGGCACGGCGTATTCCCTGGATGATCTGTCCCGGCAGAGCGCCGATGTACGTGCGACGGTGGCCGCGGATCTCCGCCTCGTCGTGCATTCCGCCTAGCGAAATGCGGACGAACTTGCGGCCCATGGCCCGCGCAATCGATTTTCCAAGCGAAGTTTTCCCCACGCCTGGAGGCCCGAGGAAGCAAAGGATCGGACCTTTCATTCCGGGCTGCAGTTTCTTCACCGCAAGATAGTCGAGAATGCGCTCTTTCACCTTGGCGAGGTCGTAATGATCCTCGTCCAGAATCTCCTGCGCCTTGGGGATGTCAATGTCCTCGGTACCGGAAGTCTTGTTCCACGGTAGCGAAGTCATCCACTCGAGATACGTCCGAGCAACCATGTATTCCGCGGAAGCCGGGGTCATCTTTGCAAGACGCTTCAATTCGCGCTCGCATTCCTTCTTGGCTTCGGCGGTCATACCCGATTCTTCGACCTTCTTGCGCAGCTCTTCGATTTCCGCCTGTCCATCGTCGGATTCGCCGAGCTCTTTTTGAATCGCCTTCATTTGTTCGCGAAGCAGGAATTCGCGCTGCGTCTGATTCACTTGTTCCTGAACCTGCTCGTGAATCTTGTTGCGCAGCTCGAGCACTTCGCGCTCTTTGGTCAGCTCATTGATCAAAGTCTCCAACCGCTTCTTGACGCTGAACGTTTCGAGCAGCTCTTGCCGAATCATGGTGCTGAGCGACGGCAAAGTAAAAGCGACGAAATCCGCCAAGCGCCCGGGTGAATCCTGATTCATCACTTCGGACTGCAGATCGTCGGAAAGCTGGGCTGAACGCGTCACCACATCGCGAAACAATTCCTGCACGTTTCGCTCGAGCGCCGTCAATTCTGCATCGCTCTGATTTTCCAGGTCAGATTGCGCTTCGATACGCGCCCGGAGGAACGGCTTCAGCGTAATGACTTCCGTAACGCGAATTCGCTGCAGGCCTTCCAGAAATGCAACGATGTTCCCGTTGGGCATCCGGACCATCTTATGAACTCTCGCCAGTGTTCCCACGTTATGCAAGTCCGAACCGATCGGAATCTCGATACGGGGATCGAGCTGCGCCACCACTCCCAGCAGTTTCTCCGGTCCTTCAAGAGAATTCAGCAGGGCCAGTGAACTTTCTCGGCCGACCGGCAAAGGCATTACCGCGCCTGGAAACAGGACGGTGTCGCGCACGGGAAGAATAGCGAGCTCTTCTGGGATAATACGATTTGGCTTACTCACCTTGTCCCCCTTGAACACAATAGCCGACTGCTTCCTATGACAGCTTAATCGGCTTCCAGTAACTTTAGATGCAACAAAATATGAAAAGGCTCGCTCGAACTTAGTTCGTATCTATAAGATATATTGATAGTAACAGACTAAGACTTAGAACTTGCAAACTTCCCTTCCGGGTTTCTCCAATTTGTAACCTGTGGGGTACTGAAGGAACGAGACTTAACGTCCCAGGGAAACGAGGGGCGAGCGCGAAGCGCAGGTCTCGCCAGGGTCGATAGAAAAGAAAAAGGCCGCGCCGGTAAACCGGGGCGGCCTTTGAATTTTAATCCTGGCGGTGACCTACGTTCCCGCGCCGTTACCAGCGCAGTATCATCGGCCCGGCAAGGCTTAACTTCCGTGTTCGGGATGGGAACGGGTGTGACCCTTGCGGTAAGACCACCAGGAAACTTGTGATGCTTGCGAGGTACGTGCAAGCAAAGAAATTTCCGTGAAAATTTGAAACTGAAAGAAGCTGGAAAAACAAACCGCTAATTTCCACTTGAGAATATAGCAATGTGGAAAGAGCGACTTTCCGCGCGACGTGTACCCGTCGTCATCCCGATAAATCGGGACTCCTCAGAGTGCCCATCCTTTCGGATGGTCACGCGTTGGGAAAGTTTTATGGTTAAGCCGAACGGCCGATTAGTACGGGTTAGCTACACGCATTACTGCGCTTCCACCTCCCGCCTATCAAAGTCGTAGTCTTCGACTGGCCTTCTTACCCCCCC
>JBEKSN010000009.1:0-32917 GCA_049517055.1 Candidatus Acidiferrales bacterium
ACGATGAAGCAGGAGAATTTTTCTCCGTCAATCTTTGCGAATACGATGTAGACATCGGCGAAGCCGCCATTCGTTATCCACATCTTTTGCCCGTTCAGTATCCAGTTCTTGCCATCCGGAGAAAGCACCGCGCGCGTGCGTGCTGCGAGCGAATCCGATCCGGCCTGCGCTTCGGAGAGGCAATAGCAGGAGAGCAGCTCGCCGGTCGCTATTCTCGGGAGGTATTTCTTCTTCTGCGCTTCGGTACCAAAGTACACAATTGGGATCGTCCCGATACTCGAGTGGCCTCCGCACGAAACGGCGAAGGAACCGTAAGCTGCAAGTTTTTCCGCGAGGACCGTGGAGGATACTTTGTCGAGGCCTGCACCACCGTACTCTTCGGGAATCGCGCCGCCCAGCAGGCCGATTTCGCCCGCCTTTTTCAGCATCTGCGCCATCAGCCCTTCTTTGTGCTGTTCCAGCGCGGATATTTCCGGCACAACTTCTTTCTGTACGAACTCTTCGGCAGTTTGGCCGACCAGGCGTTGATCGTCAGAAACGTCTGCCGGAGTAAAAATATCCTCCGGCCGGCACGGCGTAATCAAGAATGCGCCGCCGCGATTCAATGCCGCCGAAACAGTTGTACTCGCCATAAAGTTGTCCTCCGCCAAACAACCGAATGATCGCTCAATTCTACGACAAAACAGAAGTTTTGTGACCTTCGATCGCTATAGCCAAATGCCCGTTGCAGAATGAAGCTTTCCGCAGTTATATTCCTCGATTATCGAAGCTCGCTCGCGTGCTTCGCGTTCAAATACCCGGTAAAACGAAATAACGAAGAACATTCTTACTTCAGCAAAGGAGACACATGGGAAATCCAGTGGTCCACTTTGAAATCGGATGCCGCGACACCAAGAAGACCCAGGATTTTTACTCCAGCTTGTTTGACTGGAAGTTTGAGCCAATGGGCCCAGCCGTGATGATCCAGACCGGAGAACCGGTCGCCGGCCACATCACCGCGCTCGGCCACGAACCCCATCACTACACGATCTTCTACGTCCGTGTGGACGATGTACAAGCCTGTCTGGACAAGGCAAAAGGGTTGGGAGGAAAGGTGCTCGTACCTCCGATGGACATACCCACAGGCAAATTTGCCTGGATGCAGGATCCCGAAGGAAATACGGTTGGGCTTTTCAAACCGGCAAAGCGGGAGTGAGCGCGAATCCTTACGAAACGCGTTCGAAAATCCCCGCGGCACCCATGCCGCCGCCAACACACATTGTTACCATTCCATAGCGTCCCTTGCGTCGCTCCAGCTCACGCAGAATCGTGGCCGTCAGCTTCGCGCCGGTGCAGCCTAGCGGATGGCCCAGCGCTATCGCGCCGCCGTTCACATTGACGCGCGCGGGATCTAAACCGGCAAGTTTGATCACCGCCAACGACTGCGCGGCGAACGCCTCGTTTAATTCAATCACATCAATTTGATCGATCGTCAGACCTGCAATCTTCAGCGCTTTCGGAATTGCATACACGGGGCCGACGCCCATCTCTTCCGGAAGGCATCCCGCGGTAGCAAACGCGAGGAACCGCGCGAGGGGTTTCAATCCAAGCGCTCGTGCTCGCTCGGCGCTCATGACCACGGCCGCTGCCGCGCCGTCACTCATCTGTGAGCTGTTCCCCGCAGTCACCACTCCGCGTGCGTGGAACGCAGGCTTCAGCTTTCCCAGCACCTCAACGGAGGTATCGCTCCGAGGACCTTCATCTGTATCGAAATTGATCTTTACGTTTTTCGCCTTCGAGTTCCCGTTTCCGTTACTCTCGAAACTGACGTAATTCACTTCCACCGGCACGATTTCGTCCTTGAATTTCCCTGCGGCGATGGCAGCAAGCGCTTTCTGATGGCTAGCGAATGAAAACTCATCAGACTGTTCGCGCGTGATGCCATATTTCTTGGCGAGATTTTCGGCAGTGAGCCCCATACCCAGATAAGCATCCGGATAACTGTCCATCAGCGAAGGATTTGGCGAAATTTTGTTTCCGCCCATCGGAACCATGCTCATGGATTCAGTGCCGCCGGCCACCGCAACATCTCCCTGCCCTGCCATGATGCGCTCCGCAGCCAGTGCAATCGCCTGAAGTCCAGACGAACAAAAGCGATTAATCGTCATGGCGGAAGTTTCCACAGGCAAGCCGGCGCGCAACGACGCGATCCGCGCCACATTCATTCCTTGCTCAGCTTCGGGCATCGCGCAGCCCAGGATCACATCTTCAATCTCTTTCGGGTCCAGCCCGCCGGCCCGCGCGATTGCTTCTTTGATCACCACCGCAGCCAGATCATCAGGACGCGTGGCACGCAGCACTCCCTTGGAAGCTTTGCCCACTGGAGTTCTCACGGAACTGACAATTACTGCTTCGCGCATCTATCACCTCGGCATGCACTGAATCCGATTCCAAACATAACGATACTATATTCGATGCGTGGACGATCGAAAAGAAGCGGCGCTCGGGAGTGATCCCGTTCGGTTTACGTTGCAGGCAGGAATGCTAAGGATCGAAACTAACGGTGGAACTTGATTGTCACAAGCATCTGTACGGATACCGTCTGTCCATCAAGCTTAGACGGCTCATACTTCCATCGGCCCAGGGCGTCCAGTGCGGATTGCCGCAACATCACAGGGCCCGAAATCGCTTCCATATGGGTTACGCGTCCGGTTTTGTCAATCGTCGCCCGGATGACAACGTCACCTTGCACATTGGCATTCTTGGCAGCGGCAGGATAGATCGGAAGACTGGAGAAAATGAGCTTGGGTTCCTTCACGAGTCCGCCGACTTTCACCGGGCCATCCGGCTTGATCTCCGGCGCGGGGGGCGACGCGACATCGGATGAACCGATAACTCCAGGGAGTGCGCCGCTCGCGGACGCTGCTGGCTCCGCTGCTGCGTCGAGCGACGGCGCGGCATCCGCTTCTTCGCCGCCGGTCCGTTGCGAACTCACCGGATGGGAATTCAAAGTTGCGTTCATCATATCGGACGTGACATGCGGTGCGTCCTGCTTTGCGGTGCTGCCGGGCCGATTTACGGAAACCGGTAAATCGTGTTTTTCCGCCGGAGCATTTCCGTTGACGATTATAGAGGGCGATGGGTTTGCTATCGCGGCGCGAGTCGGATTCGGGACTTGCGCAGGCGCCGCGCTCACTTCTGCTGTTTTGGGCGCGTTCAAATTGGCCGCGGAAGGCGGTTGCGTTAGGGCCGGCGGGCTTGACTTCGGGCTGCTTCCATTCGCAGACTGCATTCGAACGTAGAAAACGCCCGCGCCTATTGCAATAAACAACAAGGTTATGACCGCGGCTATCAAAATCCAGTTCTGCCCTGCTGGCGTTTTTGATTTGGCGGAAGCCCCGCTGTAGGAATCCAATGCATCGTCAGAGGCTGCAGCGGATCCGGGACGCTGGGCGCTAAGAGTTGCGCCGCCGGAGAGACTTCCGAATGAACTACGCACACTTTCGTCGGACATCGTGGCTGCGAGCTCAGCAGAGCCGGCGGAGCCGACATGGACTTCCTGCATTGACGATAGTGCCGGCGCTGGCGCATGCGAATCCGGGTGTGAAATGGCCGAGGGATGCGCCACAACGGAAGCCGACGGAAAATTAATTACATTGCCCTCATTGGCTTTTTCCGGAGCCGGCGCTTTCTTCAGAGTTTCAAAACTCGGTGCGATGGGCGCTGGCGGCGCGGGCGTGATCGTGGACGCTGCAGGCTGCACTTGTTCCTGCAGACCAATCGAAATGAAAGACGGTTCCGGTTTAGTTGGCGAATCAATCTGCGGATCAGCAACTGCCGGTTTGATAGCTGGCGAAAACGACGTTGCTTCGGCCGGTTTTTCCGTGACCGCGGGAGCAGGTGCCGGCGCCCAGGAAATATCCGACGCCGACGCAGCTGGCGCCTGCTTGACGATGGGCACCGCCGGTGCTGGTGCGGCCGGTTGCGCTGGCTTGGCTGCAGTTGCGGGTCCTTCGGAAGGAAAGTAAACGCTCCAATACCCGGGCTGCTTGTGCGTGAATTCAACTTCGACGTAGCCCTGCAAATTCGAAAATGTGCGAACCTTCACCACGCGGCAAATCGCATCTTGACGCGATTTCAAGTTGGTCACGACCAGCATTTGACCCACGTTGACGGACGTGGACATTCGAATCACCGCGCCCTGAGGGAACACGATCATCGTGCTGGTTTGTTCCTCGAACGGTTCGGTGTGCGGCGTGATTTCACGCACCACTTCCGTCACGCGAGAGCCGTGCACTTTGACCGGAACTTCCAGGGACACAGCGTCGGACCGCAGGTGCCCAGCCGGGCTCGCCTTCGCCGGAGTGCCGCGATTCGAGCTGCCGGCTTCCACAGCTGAATTTGTCACTTCTGAAGTGTCCTTCGTTAGTGGTGCCATTGTTATACCGGCGCTACGCCGTCCCCCCAGAAGGTGTGGTTCTTCTGATATAAGCATTTTTTAGGGGTGTCGTTAGGTGCGGCAATGGTACGAAGGTACTCAGGGTGAACTTTTTGGACACGCCGGGGCCCAGGTGTGTTTCAAAGGTTTGGTCCAACGAAATCGGCGAAGCTGCGCTGGACAGGCCTAGGTCTCACTCATCTTCGGCTTCATTCCGTCCCGGGTTTCGCCAAAGAACTAGCACCGGGCCGGGCTAACGGGGCGGCACAGGACGTTTGCCATACTCCTCGTAGAGATCGCGATGGCGATTATCCGTGCTGGTGAGCTGTCCTTTGATGAAGAGGTAGCGCACTTGGGTTTGAATTTCCAGCGGGTCGCCGCTCGTCACAATAATGTTTGCCAACTTTCCCGGCTCCAGAGCGCCCACTTGATCTCCAAGTCCCAGGATTTGCGCGGCATTCAACATTACGGCTTTCAGAGCTTCGTCATGCGGCAAACCATAACCGACCGCCGTTCCAGCATACTGCGGAAGCCTGCGCGAGAAAGATGTGCCAAAACTCGAAAACGCAAATGGAATTCCAGCTGCGTTTAATTCGGCCGGCTGGGTCATTGGCTTGTCGTACGGAACGTCCTCTCGTTCGGGAAGCCGCTCCGTAGGACCCAGAATCACCGGGATCTTCTTTTCCTTCAGCAGGTCCTTCACTTTCCAACTCTCTGCGCCGGACGCTAGAATCATTTTCAGATTTTGCTTCGCGCAGAAATCCACCGCGTTGCGAATGTCTCGCGCATCATCCGCCACCATCAGTACCGGAAGTTTTCCTTCCACCACCGGCACAAGCGCCTCCAGCTTCAAATCGCGCACAAAAAGATCCGGCGAACCTTTCTCTTTCGCCTGCGCGTAGTGCCGCGCGCGCACCAGCCAGTCACTTAGTTCGTTCACCGACTTGTCGTATTCTTTTTTCGCTTCCGTGTACGGTTTTTCCGTGAAGCTGAACGTTGAAAAATCGAACGAACGCGTCTGGATCGACGGCCAATTAATCACCATTGCCACCGAACGCTTGATTTGCATCTCGTCCATTGTCCAGCCGGCCAAATTGAACGCCGAAGCCTGGCCGGTGATCACTCCGCCGCCTTCCGAATCGAACCCGCCGATGCCCGGCACCGCGAGCACTTCCGTTATCCCGTTCGCGCGTGTCACTGGAATGTGTGCAGTCGCCGGGTTCACCGCCGTCGCAGCGATCAGCTCAGGATTGAACGCCCCGAGCTCACGCGTGTCCACCGTCGCTGAAACCGCACCGATCTCGTTCAGCCCTATTTGCGTGATTGGATCGAACATTCCGGGATAAACTTCCAGCCCTGCCGCATCGATCACTTGCGCATCGTCGGGAACTGCGATATTCGCTCCAACTGCTGCAATTTTTCCGTCGCGAATCACCACAATGCCGTTTTCAATCGCGGGCCCCGCCAAGGTGTAAACCTTGGCGCCCTTGATAGCGTAAACATTCGCGGCCGGTTGCGACCACAGAGGAAACGCTAGCGAAAGCGCCAAACAAAATGAAATTAGCTGCAAGCTCGAGGACTTCACGCTGATAGCTCTGCTCACAGGCCACCTCCGGCAATGTTGCCTACGTTGCCTTGGCTGGTCGGCGGTTGTTTCTTTTTGGCATCAGGCTTTTTCTCCGGCTTGCTTTCTGATTTTCCTTCCGCTTTTTTCTCTTCGGCAGCTTTCTTTTCCTTTGCCAGCAAGTCTTGCTTTTCCTTTTCAAGCGCCGGACGCGCATCAATATCGCGCTGCCGGTCAAAATAAACGCGGCCGTCGATCAGTGTTTTCTGCACCACCGCGTACACGCTCAAAGGATCGTGATTGAAGATAGCGAGGTCCGCGTCCTTGCCTACGTCAATCGAGCCTACGCGATTGTCGATTCCCAGCTGGATTGCAGGATTCAAAGTGACCAACTTTAGAGCATCGTTGGCTGACAGGCCGCCATATTTCATGCTCTTGGCCGCTTCCTGATTCAAGTGACGCGCTTCTTCGGCGTCATCCGAGTTGACCGAAACAATCACGCCACGGTCGGTCATCAGCGCAGCGTTGTACGGAATCGCGTCATACGCCTCCATCTTGTAACCCCACCAATCCGAAAACGTGGAGCCGCCGGCGCCGGACGCCGCGATTTCATCTGCGATTTTGTAGCCTTCCAACACGTGCTGGAAGGTACGGATCTTGAATCCAAATTCATTTGCCACCCGGATGAGCATCAGGATTTCGTCCGCGCGGTAGCAGTGCGAGTGCACGTACCGTTTTCCTTCGAGCACTTCCACCAGCGGCTCAAGCTTCTCATCCCGCCGCGGCGGAATTAGATTCTGGTTCCCCGCTGCTTTCTTTTGGTTGTAGTCGTCCCACTCCTTTTTGTATTGACGAGCTTCGATGAAAGCCTCGCGAATCGTTTCTTCCACGCCCAGGCGGGTCGCGGGATATCGAGGTTCCACTCCGGGCGGCGGCGAGAAATTCGAGCGCTTGGGATTCTCGCCCAGCGCAAATTTAATTCCAGGCAGCGCGCCTTCGAACGGCAATTGGCTGGCCGGTTTGCCCCATCGTAACTTGATCACCACCGTTTGCCCGCCGATCGCGTTCGCGCTTCCGTGCAGAATATTCGCCGCGGTCACCCCGCCGGCGAGGTCATCGTAAATGCTCATGTCCTCGGGATCTAAGACATCGGCGATGTTTGCCATTGACGAAACGGAAACGCTGCCTTCATTCACCCCGCCGTCTATAGCGATGTGCGAGTGGCAATCGATGATCCCGGGCATCACGTATTGGCCGTTTGCGTCAATCACCGTCGCGCCCTCGGGAACTTTCAAGTCGGTGCCCACCTCCGCTATCTTCCCGTCACGAATCAGGATTGAACCGTGCTCGATATTCCCGTGCGTAATAGTCAGGATCGTGGCGTTCTTTATCAGTATCGCGTTGTCTTTCTGAGTGTTCGAATCCTGGGCGCAAACAGAAAATGGAGCGAGCGCAGCAAACGCAACTGTTGCAAGCAGCAGGGCACGTTTCATCGACCCACCCCCTCGCCGCTAGCTGCATCTTTGGTAGCCGCACCGGGCGGTTCATCTGTTTTATGATCGCCCGCCTTTTCTGCGGCCGGCTCTTCATGAATTTCGAACCACCGCCCGTCCACAAAAACGTGCTTCACTTTCGTCTTCTCGTCGAAGATCTCGCCATCCGTCACAACTAAGTTTGCGATCTTTCCCGGAGCGATGCTTCCCATGCGGCCGCTCACGCCGAGAATCTCGGCCGAGTCGGATGTAAAGGCGCGCAAAGCCGCATCCGGCGCGAGGCCCGCAGCGATCGCTTTTCTGGCATTCTTGAGAATGTCCTTGGGTCCCGATAAACCGCCGGAATAAAACGCGAACTTCACGCCGGATTTAGACAGCGCCGCTGGTGTCGAAGCTGCGCGGTCGCGGAAGCGCAACTCCCGCAATGTTTCCTCGCCCTCCGGATCAGCATCCTTTGCGCGCTCCGGCCATTTCAGGTTTACCAGGACTGGAACTTTTTTAGCCGCGATCGCGTCCGCAACTTCGTATCCATGCTGGCCGCCGTAGATCACCGCATTGATTTTCCATTCATCCGCAAGGCGCAGTGCGCGCAAAATTTGCACCGATTTGTTGGCCGGCAGCAGAACGATTTCTTTCTCGCGCAGTTCGCGAGCGATAACTTGCTCGGTGCGGTCATACGGCAAACGCTCAAACTTGGTTTCGTTCGCTTCGTAGATGGGCTGGGCCTGCGCGTACCAGTTGCTATCGTCAAATACCTGGCGAATATAAGCGATCGAACCCATCAGTGAATCCGGGAACCCCCAGAAATTGCCGGCAGGTGTGAACGAAATCGGAAGCGTGGCCACTGCTTTCACAATGTAGTCGCCCCGGCGATCGCCGGCGAGGTCAACCACCGTCGCCTGCCCGGGGAAAATTCCGCCATCGGGCATCGTAAGAGCCGTCGTAAAACCCGCGTTGCGCCAGGTTTCAATTCGCTTGTCGTCCGCCTTGAATTCGTCCGCCGCCACTCGCCACGGGCTTGTGCCCGGCCGATCCTCCGGGCCCTTCGCAATTTCTCCGGACGGTGCCGCGCGTCTTCGTCCTCGCCCTGCCGGCGCGCTTTCAGCAGGTTCTTCCTTCGGCAGACCAAGGTCGGTGCCTGCATCGATGAGCCCGGGATAAACGCTTAAGCCTTTGCCGTCGATTACCCACGCTTCCGGCGGAATCGCGACACTTTCTCCTACCGCCTGAATCAAGCCTTTTGCCACCACCACGGTTCCATTATTTATCGGCGTGCCCGATCCGGTCACGATACGCGCGTTCGTAATTGCGAAGTATCGCGGTGCGCCCCCCGCTGCTCGCGCCGAGTGGGCCCAGTTAATCAAGCTCACGATGCACGCCACGATCAGAATCAGAAGCACGTGTCGAAACTCGAATCGGCTCTTCACTTCACCCTCCTCGACAGCGACACTGCACCACCATGCGTAATCGGTGCTTACGAAAGCGACTGATACTAGCCGCCAGTCAACCCAAAATCAAGGAAACTGCGCTGCGCTTCCGCGATGGAATCGCGACGAAAAAGGTCGCGTGCGCACCAGACAGTTCCGCTTGCAGATTGCAGTCCGCGATTTCTTATAGGCAGGAACACCGATGCATAGACGCGGCAGCACTCGAAAAATTACAGAAGATCGAGGCAGTTCAAAATGAGAAAACCCTCGGCCCGCGGCCGCGGGCCCGAGGAAGTTCAGAGCGTCTTCCGGAAAAAGACTTAAAACTGACGCGCTATCGTGCCCGTCATCACACGAGAGCTGTCCATTTCCAGCAGCAATGCAGTATTGTCGTCAACCACGAAGTAGGAGAGAGTATTGCTCTGCAACGGTTCGCTGAGCACCAACGGATTCCCGCGGCCATTTAAGCCGACCGTGGGCATCGTGCTGGTGCTTGCCAACGCTTGGCCGGAAACCACTTTTCCGTTGCTGGCAATGTTATTGATGTCCAGCGTGCCGCTCACCGACCCAGCGCTTCCGGCGCTCATCTGGCCTTCGATATCCTGCTCGCCTGCGGAGGTAACTTCCACTCCTGCCAAGTTCAATGCGAAGCTTCCTTGCGGTGTCGTCGCACCGTTTTGCGTGTAAGCCAATCCAGTTCCCACTCCGACGTTGGTATCCGTTTCCAACAGCACCGCGCCGGTGGAAGGTGAACCGTCTGCTGCGACGTAGCTGAACAAGTAAACGGCGAACGACAAGTTCTTGCTGTTCGTCAACGTGATACCCAATCCAATCCGGCCCGTATTGGTGTCAGGCAACGAAGCAGTCGCCGACGTAATGTTTGGCGTCGTGATGTTGGTCGAACTGGTAGTAGGGCTAGTCAGGCTGCCGTCATCGTTAAGGTCCAGCACGCCGCCGCCGCCCGTCAGGAAAGCTGCACCGACTCCATACGGATTACCGCTATTGTCCGAACCCCTCACAACAAACACTTGCGACCCACTCATGTTGGTCGTTGCGGATGGCGCTCCATAGAAATCGCCGGCGAAAAGCGTGGTCGAACCGCCTTCAAGCACTTTCAAATGCGTAGCATCCACAATGTAATATACAAACGTGAGAGTGCCGGATGAAGCGCCGCCGTTATTCCCGAAATCTGAGTCGAACGTCGGACAATCCAGGAAAAGTGTCCCACGCCCGGTCGCCGGATCTGCGGGGCCGAAGCCTCCCTGAACTTGTAAGTCCGTCACAGAGACTCCAGCGTTGTTCAAATCCAGAATCCCATTATTCAGCGGGAAGGTATTCTCGTTGTTTGCCACCACTCTTCCGTCCATGCCTAAGTGAGCCCCGTTCTTTTCGAGTCCGGAGACACTAAAGGCATAAGCCCCCAGCGAAAATGGCGCGCCGAACTGTGAAGGATCCTGCATATCAATGGTGCCGCTGCCCGTCGCGGTTGTGTCGAAACGGATTACCAGTGCATGCTGATTTGAAATAAGCGCAAACTGCAAAACGTCAGTGGAAGTGCCAACATTCAGATTTGCGGTTGTGCGCCCATCCGGCCCTACGATGTACGTACTCCCTGCCGCAAATGCCGACATCGTGGGCGCTGTAAAGCCGCTGTTGATATCCTCGGTTCCCCCCGTAATATTTCCATTCCCGTCCGCCGAAAATGTTCCGGCCACGGACAAGAAACCTGATTTATCGTCTCCCAAATAAGAAAACGCGTACGGGCGGGGATTAGCTTGGTTCACGAGTGAGTTCAAGGAAGCGTTCGAGAAGAGGATCGTCACCGTGGCGGTGCCGGAATTCCCGCCTGAAGAGGCGCTGATCGTCACCGTTCCGCTCGACGGAGGCGTAATCGGAGCTGTATATAGCCCGCAGGTCGCTCCGTTCGTAATGAATCCGGGACTGCCCGAGTTTCCGTTTAGATTTGCTTGCCAAATTGTCGCCGCGCATCCTGCAGCAGTCGTGAATTGCAGGGTTGCGCCCGCAGGCACCGCAACCGCCGCAGGACTCACAGCCACAGGCTGCGCCGCCACAACATTGATGGTAATCGGTGGGCTCGCGTTTGAACCAGACACAGCCTGGATCGTATCGGTCTCTGGCGCGCCGGGAGCCGTGAACACGCCGCCAGCGGTGATGGTACCTGTGCCGCTGAGCACAGACCACGTGGCGGAAGTGATCGTCGCCCCCGAATACGCCGTGAATTGTGCAATCGACGGTTGCCCGCCATTCACGGTTTCTGGAATAGTCGCCAATCCCGGATAGACCACCAAGCCGCCGACTACCGGCTTGCCGCCTCCCCCTCCGCCGCTATTCGAGCCGCATGCAGAGAGAAGTAAAGCGCCCGCGATTAAGGCCACAAAAACTGACAAGCGTCCATATTTCCCGGGCACTAGTTGCCCCCCTTCAATGTCGCCTTCGCGGGGATAAAGTTCCCGCGCGATACGACGCCACGAATTGGGACGCCTTGCTCGCTCCGAAGTATGAATATGCGGTCTGGGGTCGTGAGGATTCGCGCCAGCAGCACGCTGCTGCCACCTTCTTTCGCCATCATTCCGGTAATCTCAACGGCGTCGCCAGTTGAAAGGTCTAGAGTCTTGGCGTTCACATTCGGACTGACTCCCAAGTGTGCATCTACCATGCCCTGCGCCGTTGCGATCTGGGCGTGCATGCCCCTCAGCGCGCCACTGCCGGTTTGTTCGATACTTTGGATCGTGCCCTGAATTTTAATTTCCTTCGCCACGCGATAAGTTCGTTCGGGCAGCGGTCGGCTGACCGCAGAAACGGCTCCCGAAGTTGTCGCCTGCGCGCTCGCGTGCGGAGCGAAAACAAACGCCGCTGCCAATCCGGCGAGGAAAATTACATCGAACAATCGATACCGCATCATCATTTCTCCTTAAACCTAATAGGGCTATTTCTTTTTTTGCCGCGGAAAGTTCCGGGTATGCGCTAATTCCACTGTTGCGGGTTCTAAGTGTACCCCGGACTGCTTAGATTCAATCCATGACACACGGGTTTCCCGGCGTTGCCGCAAACTCGGACCAACTGGGAAGCCGCGCAATTCTTTTCGAGTGAGTCGATTTCTTCTGCGAACTCAATTCCGCAACGGTTTGCCGGTTTTCAGCGTATGCGCCACGCGCTCCTGGGTCTTGCGCTCGCCGCACAGGCTGACGAAAGCTTCGCGCTCAAGATCGAGAATGTATTGTTCTGAAACCATCTGGGGCGCGCTAAGCGCGCCTCCAGCCAGTATGTTCGCAAGCTTGCGGCCGACCACGCCATCGTATTCAGTCGCGAACTCGCCGCGGACGAGCATATGAATTGCCAGTTTGGCCGCCGCAAGAAACTCGCTGCCAAGCACGCGGATTTCCGCGGGCGCCGGTGGATGATATCCGGCGCGAACCATCGCCAGCGCGGTCCGCTTTGCGTCGGCCACTTGCCGGTCACGATTCATCGAAATTAGGTCTGACGGCCGCAAGAAACCCAGCGAGCGCGCTTCTTCTCCGCTGGTGGATACTTTCGCCATCGCAATCGTTTCAAAAATGGGCTTGAGCGCGTGAAATAAATCCAGGTTTTCGCCCCCGGCTGAATGCTCGTTCGCGCGAATGAGCATTTCTTTCGTCCCGCCCCCGCCGGGGACCAAGCCAACGCCCGTCTCGACAAGTCCGATGTAGGACTCGCCCGTCGCCTGAATCCGCGCTGAGTGCATACTGATTTCGCATCCGCCGCCAAGCGCCATGCCTTGGGGGGCCGCAACTACCGGACCCGGCGCATATTTTATGGCCATGTTCACACGTTGGAATTGGCGTACGGCCATGTGAATCTCGTCCCACTCGCCCTCTTGCGCGCCGATCAGCAGGAGCATTAAATTCGCGCCCACGGAAAAATTGGGCGCCTGGTTCGCGATCACCATGGCGTCGAAATCCGAACTCAGCCGCGCGATGCCGGCGTGGATCATGGCCCCGATATCTCCGCCAATCGAATTCATCTTCGAATGAAATTCGCAGCAAATCACACCGTCGCCGAGATCGATCAGGCTCGCACCGGCATTGCTCTGCACCACCGGCGTGCGATCCTTCAGCGACTTCAGGAGAATCACCCCCGCCGGCTCCTCCACCGGTTTGAGAACGGCCGTCGCAACGTCGAAATAGCGCGTGCCGCCCTTTTCCGTTTCGTAGAAAACTTTCTTTGGCGTGGCGAGCACTTTCTGGGCTAAGGCCGGTAGCTCTTTGCCGTCGCGTTCTAGAGCTTGGGCAATCCGCTCAACGCCAATCGCGTTCCACATTTCGAACGGGCCAAGCTCCCAGGCAAAGCCCCAGCGCATCGCGCGATCCACATCCACGATACTGTTTGCAATTTCCGGCAGGCGTCGCGCGGCGTAAAGGCACATCGCGCTAATTCCGCTCCACAAAAATTGATTTGCCTTGTCGCCGCCTTTGCCTTCCAGTGCCGGTCCTGCCAGCGCGCGCAATCGCTCGCGTGTGTCTTCAATTCCCTTACCCGCTTCGATCGAACCGAACTTCGCTTTCTGGCGCGGCCGGTATTCCATCTTCTTCCAGTCAAGCGTCAGAATTTCCGATTCCCCGCCCTTCTTCACGCGTTTGTAAAAACCGCCGCCTGTTTTATCGCCAAGCCATCCGCGCGCGACCATCTCTTCCACAAATTTGGGCACTCGATACAACTCACGCGATTCGTCGCTAGGCGCATTTTCATAAATATTGCGAATAACACTAACGAGCACGTCCAGTCCCACCAAATCCGCCGTCCGAAATGTCGCCGACTTCGGCCAGCCCACCGCCTGCCCCGTGCACACGTCCACTTCCTCAATCGTCATGTCCATCGCCTGCATCTGCCGCAGCGCATTTAACATCGAGAAAGTACCGATACGGTTGGCGATGAAATTCGGAGTGTCTTTTGCCGGTACCACACCCTTGCCCAGCCGCAAATCGCAAATTTCGCTCAGCGATTCCAGCACCTCGGGTTTCGTCTTTGGTCCGGAAATCAACTCGACCAACTTCATGTAGCGCGGCGGATTAAAAAAATGAGTGCCGGCCCAATGTTGTTGGAAGTCTTCCGAGCGCCCTTCGGCGATCAGTTTGATAGGAAGCCCTGATGTGTTCGAGGTAACGATAGTTCCCGGCTTCCGAATTGCATCAACCCGCGAGAAAAGACTCCGCTTGATCTCCAGATTTTCCGCAACAGCTTCGATGATCCAATCCACTTCCCCACACCACGTCAGGTTGTCTTCAAAGTTCCCTGGTGTCACCAATCGCGCTGTCTCTGGCGTGAAAAACGCCGCCGGACGCGATTTCTTCGCGCCTTCCAGCCCCGCGAGCACGATCCGATTTCGCACCGCGGGAGTTTCCAAAGTCATGCCTTTGCGTTTTTCTTCGGCATTCAACTCGCGTGGAACCATGTCGAGCAAATAACACGGAATTCCGGCGTTGGCGAGGTGAGCCGCAATACGCGCGCCCATCGTTCCAGCTCCCAGCACAGCCGCTTTTTCGATTCGATGCTTCATCCGTGCCTCGCAAAGACCCAAGCGTGCGCGTCGAGGTTACAGAAGCGGAAACCCGCGGTCAACCCGAAGCCCTTGCAACCGCTAAGTGCGTTACAGTGTCCTATAGAACTAGAGGCGCTACAAATGGGAACTACTTCCAATTGGCTTGGGAAAGCCATTCGCGGTCTGCGTTCATTCGCCTATAACTCCGGCGGCCCGCGGCCCAAAGTCGGAGTCGCGCTGGGCGGCGGATTCGCGCGGGGCATCGCCCACATTGGCGTCCTGCGCGTCCTGGAACAATACGAGATTCCCGTTGATTTCATCGCCGGCACCAGCGTTGGCGCTTTGATCGCCGCCGCCTATGCCAGCGGAACAACCCTCGACGAAATGGCTCGCCAAGGAAGTCTGACTCGCTTTCGCGATTTCGGCCGCTGGACGCTTTCGCGCATGGGCATGGCTTCCAACGAGCGCCTCGATGATTTCCTCCATCGTTTCACTACCGCGAGAAGTTTCGCCCAGATGAAAATTCCTTTGGCTATCGTTGCCACAGACTTGCTTTCCGGCGAGTCCGTCCACTTCACCAAGGGAGAGATCAGCCCGGCGCTCCGAGCTTCTTGCGCTTACCCGGGCCTTTTCCTGCCAGTTGAACATGACGGCCATTTTCTTGTGGACGGATTTCTCACCGAACAAGTGCCTGCACCCGCCCTTCGCGAGATGGGTGCTGAAGTGATCATTTCGGTTCACTTGGAGCCGGGAATTCTGGATTCGAAGCCGCGCAATACCATCGAAGTGATCAGCCGGGCTTTCTCAATTATCCAAACGGCTGCGAATCAGCCCTGGCGTGGCCAGACCGACGTGCTCATCGAACCCGGAGTGCACCACATACTCTGGGATGAATTCGTGAAGACCCCGCAACTCATTGCCGCAGGGGAAGACGCAACGAACGCCGCCATGCCCCAAATCAAAGCAGTACTGGATCGCGACCCTCAACAGATAGAAGAGGCCCGACAAGCTTCCCAAGCCTCCGAGGAAATTTGAACCCTGTCGGCTTGCCATTCCGCTGGTAAGAATACGCCTTGATTTTACCGTGGAGTGCTTGCCGTTCGAATACCCGCGTTGCTAACTATCCAATGGATTCCGCGTCGAATGAATTGTGAAGGGCCGAACTTCTCCTGCGATGACCGCTGCAACGCCCCAATCATACGCAAGAAGAGTTCGGCTCTTCTTTCGCTAACAATATTCGTTGATTCATATCTGGTGATTCCGAATTTCGGAAGATTTCTAACGTCCTCGTTCAACTTGCCGTCGTAATCTCCACGATCACCGCTTTGCCATTCCCTTTGCCCCGTTTTGTGAGCCATTCGCCCAGTGCCGTAGCCAACCGGCCGCGTTCGACGTTCAGCCCCGCCTCCAGCTTGCCCTCGCCAGTTGGCAGCGTATCGTCGAACTCGGCAGAGCCCGTGAAATTCCGCATGCAAAAGCTGTCCAGCCACTCCAGTGGCGCCGGTATTTTCTCGCCGCCGATCAGGACATCCACCTGAAGCTTTTGCGCAAACATTCTGTGGCAAGTATAACATCGGGCACTCTAAGGCCGTCTGCACCAGGCCGCTGCCTTGCTTTTCCTCGCTCTGTGACCTAGAATTTTTGGGTAGCCAAACGCATAAATAAACGCGACCTGCGGCTCCCGCGAGCTTTGCATTTTCGCGCTCGAAATCCTCGGAGGTTCGGTGTCTACACCGCTTGAAAGATGGGTCGATGAATCCGCTCGCCTCACCAAGCCCTCAAAAATTGTCTGGTGCGATGGTTCGAAGGCGGAAAGCGACCGTCTGGCGGATGAAATGCTGCGCGACGGCACCTACATCGAGCTGAACCAGAAAACCCGCCCGGGCTGTTTCCTGCATCGCAGCAACCCGAACGATGTCGCGCGGACCGAGGGCATAACCTACATATGCACTCGCCAGAAAGACGACGCCGGTCCAACCAATAATTGGATGTCCCCGCTCGAAGCCAAGGAAAGAGTCCGCCCGCTGTTTGACGGTGCGATGAAGGGCCGCACCATGTACGTGGTGCCTTACATCCTGGGTCCCGTGAACTCTCCCTTCAGTAAAGTGGGCGTGGAGATCACGGACTCGGCGTACGTTGTCGCTAGCATGCGCATTATGTCCCGCATGGGCCAAGCCGCGCTTGACCGCCTGGGCGGCTCCGACGATTTTGTTCCCGGCCTGCATTCACTCGGCGATCTGAATCCCGATCGCCGCTTCGTTCTCCATTTTCCTGAAGAGAAACTGATCTGGAGCGTCGGCTCCGGCTACGGCGGCAACGCCCTGCTGGGCAAGAAGTGTTTCGCCCTTCGTATCGCCAGTTATATGGCCCGAGAGCAGGGTTGGATGGCCGAACACATGCTCATCCTCGGCCTGGAAGATCCTTCCGGCAAGGTAACCTACATGGCCGCAGCATTCCCCAGCGCATGTGGAAAAACGAATTTGGCCATGATGGTTTCGGCGCTGGAAGACAGAGGCTACCGCGTGTGGACTGTTGGCGACGACATCGCCTGGATGCATATCGCCTCCGATGGCTCCCTGCGCGCCATTAATCCGGAAGCGGGATTCTTCGGCGTGGCGCCCGGCACCAATGCAAAAACAAATCCGAACGTCAGAACTGCGCTGCAACACGACGCCATCTTCACCAATGTCGCCATGACTGCCACTTCGCGGGAACCTTGGTGGGAAGGAATCAATGGTGTCCCGCAGGAAGAACTCATCAATTGGAAAGGCGAAGCTTGGAAGCCCGGTATGGGCCCGGCTGCGCATCCCAATTCGCGATACACCGTTTCGGCAAAACAATCTCCCTCGATTTCTGCCCATTGGGAAGATCCTGAGGGCATACCCATCTCCGCGATCATATTCGGCGGCCGCCGCGCGCAGGTCGCCCCTCTGGTGTATCAATCTCGCGACTGGCAACACGGCGTATTCGTGGGCGCCACCATGGCTTCTGAAACCACTGCCGCCACCACTGGCGCTGTGGGTGTGACGCGGCGTGATCCCATGGCCATGCTTCCGTTCTGCGGTTACAACATGGGCGATTATTTCCGGCACTGGCTGGAGATGGGTTCCAGACTCGAAAACGCTCCCAAAATTTTCCATGTGAACTGGTTCCGCAGGGATCAGAGCGGGAAATTGCTCTGGCCCGGCTACGGCGAAAATGTGCGCGTCCTGAAATGGATGCTCGACCGGATTGAAGAGCGCGCGGATGCCACCGAAACACCTATCGGCGATGTTCCGGCTCCTAGTTCGCTCGATCTCGACGGCCTTGCAATCTCGCGCGAGTCCCTTAATGAATTGCTTCGTGTGGATCCCGGCGATTGGGCAGAAGAAGTCACTGCTACCGGAAAGTTCTTTGAGAAATTTGGCAACCGCCTGCCGGACGAAATTCGAACCGAGCACAAAGCTCTGGCCGATCGCCTCCAGCGCTCCAGCGTTGTTACCAAGTAAAACTCCATTGCTCCTGCTGTTGTGTCTTCATCGGCGAGATCTACTGGCGGCTTCCGGTTCGGGTCGCCGTCATAAGCTAGCGCGCAAGCCTTGCTGCTGTTATGCTCAGCCGTTCTTCGGAGGGTTCCCTTGGCGTTCAAGAAAGCCGCATGGATAACTGCCTTCTTCGCCATTACTACGTGCGCTCAGCAGACAAGACCCGCAGCTGCCACACCGGACACGGCCCCCGGAGCCTCTCCGCAGCGCGCGGAGCCCGTGCTTCCCTACACCCCTAGTCTCGACCCCTCGGCCATGAACCGCACCGCTGATCCTTGCGTGGACTTCTACGAGTACTCCTGCGGCGGATGGAGAAAAATCAATCCCATTCCCTCCGACCAAACTTCCTGGAGCGTTTACGGCAAACTCTACGAAGATAATCTGAACTATCTTCGCGGCATTCTCGAAGAAGCCTCCACCGCCAAAAACCGCGAGGCGGTTACCCAGAAAATTGGCGACTACTACGCCTCTTGCATGGATGAACCTGAGATAGAAAAGCTTGGCGCCGGCCCCATGAAGCCGGACCTGTCGGCGATTCAAGACCTCAAGAGCACGAAAGACCTCGCAGTCTTGATCGCAAATCTCCAGCTTAAAGGCGACTCAGTTCTTTTCCGCGCCGGGCCCACCCAGGACCCTGACAACTCTGATGAAGTCATCGTCAACGTTTCTCAGGGCGGCCTCGGGCTTCCCGACCGCGATTACTACCTTACAGATGACGCCAAATCGAAAGAAACTCGCCAGCGTTATTTGCTGCACGTTCAGATGCTCTTTGAATTGATGGGTGATCCCCCGGATACCGCCAAGCACAACGCCGCCGTCGTGATGCGCATGGAGACCAGTCTTGCGAAGGCTTCCCTTACCCGCGTCGAGCGCCGCGATCCCTACAAAGAGAAGCACAAGATGACCGTTCCGGACCTTTATAAGATCGCGCCGGACTTCGATTGGAACGCCTACTTCACTGCCGGCGGCGTCCCCAATTTTCAAATCCTGAATGTGAGCTGGCCGGATTTCTTCAAGGACGTCGATGCCCAACTGAAATCCGAATCACTCCAGGACTGGAAGACTTATCTTCGGTTTCATGTCGCCAATTCCCGCTCGCCATATTTGTCCGCTGCCTTCGTAAATGAAGACTTCGACTTCTACCGCAAATACCTGCGCGGCGCCAAAGAGCTTCAGCCTCGCTGGAAACGTTGCGTGCGCAACATTGACCGCGATCTCGGAGAAGCCTTGGGACAAGCATACGTGCGCAAAACGTTTTCGCCTGAACTGAAAGCTGCCACGGTGAACATGACCAGGCGCATCGAAGACGCTATGGCGTTGCGTATTCAGGAGTTGGATTGGATGAGCCCCGAAACCAAACAGCAGGCGCTGGCCAAGTTGCACGCTATTCGTAACAAAATCGGCTATCCGGACAATTGGCGCGACTACAGCTCGGTGAAAATTGTGCCCAATGATTTTTATGGTAACAACCTGCGCGCCGCCGAGTTCGAAGCTCATCGCGAGCTAAACAAAGTCGGGAAGCCCGTGGACCGCGGCGAATGGGGCATGACGCCTCCCACCGTGAATGCCTACTTCGATCCTCAAATGAACGACATCAATTTCCCCGCTGGTGTTTTGCAGCCTCCTCTCTACGACGCCAAATTGGACGACGCTCCGAACTACGGCAATACCGGCTCCACCATCGGCCACGAGTTGACCCACGGCTTCGACGACGAAGGCCGCCAGTTCGATGCCAAGGGGAATTTGAAAGACTGGTGGACCAAGGAAGACGCCGATCAATTCGTGAAACACGCCGACTGCGTCGTGGACCAGTATGCGCAGTACATCGTCGTTGACGACATCCACATCAATTCGAAGCTAACCGAAGGCGAGGACGTTGCCGACCTCGGCGGAACGATTCTGGCCTACATCGCCTGGAAGGATGCCACCAAGGATATGACGCTGAAAGACCGTGACGGACTCACGCCCGATCAGCGTTTTTTCGTCGGCTTGGCGCAATGGGCTTGCGAAAATAATCGCCCCGAGAATGAGCGGGTGAACGCGATAACCGATCCGCACTCCCCGGGGAAGTACCGCATCAACGGCGTGGTGGTGAACATGCCGGAGTTCGGCGCCGCCTTCTCCTGCAAAGCGGGACAGCCTATGGTGAAGCCGCCGGAAAAGGTCTGCCACGTCTGGTAGGTGACGCCGCCGGCGAAAGCTCGCGCCACTAAAGAATGTCGCGGATCTCGGCGTCGATCGAAATGTGAGTCTGCGGAAATCCGTTGATCTGAAAGCTCGCGCCGGAGCCGGCGCCGGCCGCATTTTGAAAATGAAAGAATCGGCTGATGTGGTAGTCCTCGTCCAGAAAGTCGAAAACCCGCTCCGTTTCTTCGCGTGAAATTCCCAGAGCAGCAATCGACACCGGCTTCCCGTAGCCGCCCGCTGCTGTCACATATTTTTCAACCAGTTCTTTCAAGTTCATCGTTAGATCCAAACGTACGTGCCCGCGTCCCCGTACGGAAGATTCATGTAGAAAATGTTGGCCTCGGCGAATTTCTCGAATGCAGATAATAGCTTTCTGGCGCCGTGTTTTCCGCAAAAAACTTCTCCGGGCGCGCTCGAGATGAGCTCAACCTCGTCCAGACTCGGAATTTGCTCTTGCGAAAACCACAGCCAGGTCGCTCCCCGGGAGCATTCGCGGCACGTCTCGCTGCTTCGCTCCAGGCGCGTGTTAATCGCGGCAGATGTTTCCGGCGCCAATCCCGCAGCCTCGAAGTCCGTCGTCGCCACGAAAAAATACTGCGTGAAAATTGCCGGGTCCGGTTCGAACGCTACCACACGTCCCGGAAACGATTCGAGTTCTGAGGCGAACGCGTCGCTTAAACATTCAAAGCAAAGCGAAACTTCCGGCCGCACCGGCTCTCTTCTATTCGTCCTTTTCCCGCGCAGGTACAACGTGTCCGGTAAAACCGCCGCAATCCAACCTATATTCTCGTCCAAATGGATGCATTCCGGGGCAGCTCCCTTCAGCCGCGCCCACCAGTTGCAGCTGCGCGGCAAAATCTGAAGGCTCGGATACGCCTCGCGATATGAAATGCGAGCCAATTTCCTGGATACGCTCCGTTCGTAAATTCGGCAAAATCGTATCCTAGCAGATTGCGAACCCCAATGGCGTGGGACTCAGCTGCCGGCGTTTGTCTGCTCCGGCGCCTTCGGCTATCATTGTCCACTGGATGAAAACTGTCCTTATTTGATTCGCGCGAGCGACTAGGAGGATTTTGCATGGCGATCTCAGTTGGTGCAGCGGCTCCGGATTTCACCTTGAAGGATCAGAGCCAGAAAGAAGTAAAGCTTTCGGAATTTCAAGGCAAGAAAAATGTGGTCATCGTGTTTTACCCTCTCGACTGGAGTCCGGTCTGCACGAACGAGCACATCTGTCTGGTGAACGACATGAAGCGCTTCGAAGAGCTCGATGCCCAAGTACTGGGCGTGAGTGTTGACAGCGCTTGGTCACACAAGGCTTTCGCCGAGAAAATGGGAATTAAATATCCGCTCCTCGCCGATTTTCAGCCGCGCGGCGCCGTCGGCGAAAAATATGGCGTATATCTGGCCGACAAAGGCATCACCGGACGCGCCATCGCCATCGTGGACCGCTCGGGGAAAATCGCCTGGTTCAAGAACTACGACATCCCCACTCTGCCGGACGTCAAGGAAGTCTCCGAGGCGCTTGCAAAGTTGAAAAATTAACACCAGCCGCCACGCACTAGTGGTCGTCGGCTATTGCCGTTTCGGCGCAGCGTCTGTTTGTGGAACAGGAGCATTTCTAGCAGGCGCCGCGCCGCTGGCAGCTTTTTGCGACAGCGTGCGAATGTAGTCCACCAATTCCCACCGCTCCTGCTCCGTGAGTTTGTTCTGAAAGCCGGGCATAGGACGCCGTCCGTGCGAGATTTTCCAGAAGAGCTCGCCGTCCGTCAATTCGCCCATCGCGTGTGCATCGGTAAAATCCGAAGGCGCAATGGAGAGTTTTTCCGCGCGCTCGCCTTTACCATCCCCTCTTTCTCCGTGGCAACTCTGGCAGTGAGTTGAGTAGCTCATCATTCCCGCGGTGATGGAATCATCCGTCGGCGGCACGGGATTCTGAATATTTTTCGCCGCCGCTGGGGCGTTCCAATCGCGCGTTGCATACAAAATGACGGAGCCCGCCACGGCCACGATCACGAACACAACGCAAACCCCTAGCAGCAATTTCCGCTTTGGCGCTTCTGGATTTTTATCGGGATTCATGAATGGGGTGCAAACCGTTGTGCAAATTCAATGTACCAAAAAGTTTTGTTCACGCAGGCTGAGGACTTCGAATTGTAACAGACAACGCAACCTGCCCGGAAAAACGCGCCCCGCAAATCCGCAGGAACCCCGGCGCGAAATTGGCGCTCAGTGTGCCGCCTGAATTGCGTGAAACACCGAAATGAAGACAATCACCAGCATCACCACCACGTAAATGCGCAAGCCCCAAAGCATGGCTCGAACTCCCCCCGAAAGTTTTTGACGGCCGAAACGCATTCGCTGTTTGGCCGCTACAACTTGGTCCGCTTCGAGCAGCGACAAGACCACCCGGGGGTCTTCGAGATGCGGCTGCTCTCCGTTCAGGGCAACCGGCTCAAGATTAGGTTTCAATTCTCGCTTCACTATTTCTCCGTCGTTTCAAAGTAACACCCGCGTTCTCGCGCCTACCTAGCCTCCCAGCAACTTCGGGAACACTGTCGCCAGGCCAAATCCGATCCCCGCGCATATCAAAAGCACGGTCACGGTCACACCAGCCACGTTGGCCCACGTTCCGTTCACGTGCTCACCCATTACCTCTCGATCGTTCACCAAGAGTAGTAAAAACGCCAGCGCTGGCGGCATCGCCAGAACTGCGATCACGTTCACGGTAAGCACGACAAACTCGAGTGGAAAACGCGGAATCAGCACGAGTGCCGCTGCCGCGGCGGCCGAACCCAACAAAACCAAGTAAAAGGGCCACGCGTCGCGCAACGGGCGATTCAGGCTATGCCCGGTTTGCAGAACTTCGCCAAACGCGTAAGCCGAAGAAGTAGAAATCGCAATCGCCGCCACGATTCCCGCTTCAAAAATTCCCAGCGCGAAAAGCGCCGCGCCGGCGTGTCCGATCCAGGGCTCGAGCGCTTCCGCGAATTGCGCGCCTTGAAAGTTCGATGCATCAATACCGTGGTGAAACAACGGAGCCGTTGCCAGGATTGCGGCAATGGCGCATACGGATGCCAGGACAACTCCTAGAATTGTGTCGAAACGGCCCGCATTGATGTCGCGCGGCTGCATGCCCTTGTCCACCACGGCGCTTTGCTGGAAGAAAAGCATCCACGGCGTCACGGTCGCGCCGATCGTTGCCAGAATCAGTAGCAGTATTTCGTAGTGGCTTCCGCTGGGCAGCGGCATCCACGTCAACAGTGCGTGGCCCACTGAATGCCAATTCGGACGCGCCAGGATCGCCGCCGGGATGAAAAGCCCATTGAAGATCGCCAGCGCCAGCGTGATTCGTTCCCAGGTCCAATAACGGCCCGTCGTGATCGCGCCCGCCACGATTAGAAGCGCTCCCACAACCGCGATCACCGGCGGGATGCCGAAAAAACCTAAGCCTGCGCGCACCCCGATGAACTCCGTCACCAGCGTCAGAAAGTTGCCGAACACTAAATCGCCCATGGCGAAAAAACCCCAGAACTTTCCGAAACGATCGAAGATTAATTCCGCGTGACCCCGGTGTGTGACGGCCCCCAAGCGCACCGTCATTTCCTGCACGATGAATCCCATCACGAAAGTCAGGATGACAAACGGTATGAAAAATCCTATCCCGTAGCGCGCGCCGTCCGCCGAATAGGAAAGCATACTCGGAGCATCGTTCTCGCCCAGAAAGACCAGAACTCCGGGCCCGATCAGAAGCCACAGTACGCGCAAACCCCCGAATCTCTTCGACCCGCGACCCTCCCGGCGGGCTTGGGACACTTGCCAGCGGTCGAGAGCGCGATCCACATCCTCATGAGTTAAAAGACCCGCGAGCTCAGGTGCCGTGGAAGACGCCGCGGCAGATTCCGTGGTTGGATGCGCGTGGATAAACGGGGCAGCGTTGGGCTCGGGTTTGGGCCTGTCCATGAGTTAACCTAGCTAAACTATCCATATAAACTACGCTTAACTAAGTTTCAGGTCAACCGTGCCGGCCATACGCATTCCAAAAATCGCCGGGAAGTGTTTCTCTGCCTCTGCTATAGTTAAGTGATTCCAAGGAGGGTAGTGATGGCTGAAACACCGAAACCGCAGCAACAGCAAGTCCAGATTAAGGCTGACGAGAAGGAATTACTCGGACAATATGCAAATCTGGTAGTCGTTCACCACAACGCGGAAGAGTTCACTCTGAATTTCATTTATCTTTTTCCCAGCGTCCCGCACGGAAAATTGGTCGGCAGCCTGATCCTAAGCCCCGCCCACGCCAAGCGATTGGCAAAAGCTTTGCAGGAAAATGTATCTCGTTTCGAAGAGCAGTTTGGAATGCTTCCGGAAGGTCCCGGCCCTGGTCCGGAACCCAACGTCGGATTCGTGCAGTAATCACGCGGCGGACATACTTCCTATTACCCAGCCGTCCCTGGATTCCAGGAATTCGACCCCGACAGCAAAGCCGGCTTCCGGGACTAACTGACAATACGCCACGCGCGCTAAGGACTTGAATGAACCGGTGAGCGTAGCAATGGTCAGCCGGTCACCCGGCGTCCACCGGCGAGTGCTCCAGACGCGCGCTCCCCCTGCGCTAACATTATCGGTGAATGTGGTTTCGGTGCCTGGCAGCGCGAGATGCCCGGTTATCTGAACGCTTACTTCCATCGGAATTCGCGACTCGCGTCGCTCCGCTATCGTCTTTGGGACCCCCATCCCAAGTCGCATCGCGCGACCTCCTTATTTTTAAATACAGGCCGCTACATGCCTCAAACGGAATTTCTTCTCACTGCGGCCCTTCATGCCATAGAGCGCGCGATCGGCAGCGCCCAACAGCTTTTCAATCGTGGTACCGTCGTTGGGATAGACAGCCAATCCCGCACTAACGGTCACCGGCGGTTCCTGGCCATCGCGTGCAAGCCGCTCGCAAATCCGCAGAGCGGCCTTGCGACCTTCTTCTTCTCCCGATTCCGGCAGGATTAGCACGAATTCGTCGCCGCCGTACCGCGCAGGCGTATCGATGGATCGGCAATCATTTCGCAAGGCCACGCCCAGGCGCTTGATTGCCCGGCTGCCCGTCAGATGCCCGAACATGTCGTTTATCTTTTTCAACTTGTCGAGGTCGAACAACACCACCGCGAAGCTGCGGCCGGTGCGCCGGGAGCGCTGAATTTCATTTTCCAGGACTTCCAGAAGCCGGCGATGATTTGCAAGTCCAGTGAGCGAATCAGAGGCAGCCAGCCGACTGACCTGATCGAATAGTTGTGCGTTATCCAGCAGCGTGCCGCCCAGAACTACCACGTAACTGAGGTCCATCGTCACATGCGCGAGCGTAAAAGCGGCATCGAAGACGTGTTGCGACTGGCTGATCGTGATATGGCAAATCACGTTCATCGCCGCCGCGATAAACAATGCGCGGTCGAGCGACGATTCGGAATTCCCGCGACGCAGACGCCACGCGTATCCCACCGCCGCCGCAGCAAAGATTGCTGCAGGCAGCAAATCCCAAGGACGCGGAATAATTGCCCCGGGATGAATCTTGGGAGCGTCCGGCAGCATGAAATAAAAAACACTGGTCAAATAGGCCGCCGCTCCCACGAGTAGCGTAGAGCCGGCCATTTCCTTCCCCGGTTCTCGCGCCACCGGAATTCGGCGCTCCACCACCAACGCAGCCAGCAATAGAATTCCCAGGAGCGTCCGCCCTGCGAGCCACCCGATTGAAATATCATTCCCTGCGCTGGCCGTGACGAGCATGCCGCGATAGAACGTCATGCTGGTCCCCGCCTCGATCAGCCCCGCCATTACAAAGCCGAATGCCAAAATCAGAGAAATTCGATCGTGTGTTCCGCGAAACCGAACCAGCGCGTTCGCCGCAAACGTGAAAGCGATTAGGCTTCCCGCCATTTGAAGATAGGTGTCAAGAAGCGGATCCGCGATATAGGAAGAATTTCGAACGACCCAAAGGAGAATGAGGTACGACGTTCCGGCTATCGTCCAAAGAAGGACGAGACGAAAACGATGCAAAAAACCCCAAATCTTGCTCGGACGACCCACCACTTCCCCCAAAGAGACGAACTTCTGCCCGTGGAGAACTTGCAACTGATGTGCCGTTCCGGGACATAGTTTTAGTACTAGTTAACTATCTGAATTAATGCAGTTTAACAACCAACCACGCCTGAGGGCGCCGGACATACTACGTATATAATTTTCGCCCTTGGGTAGGAATGTTACAATACCACCCCGGAGCTGCCCAAATTTGGACTAAGGCTTAGGTTGCGGAGGGGGAAGTTCGTGGGCCTCGACCAGGCTCTGAAAGTTCGATTTTTTGTGGGAACCATCACAGAAGGGCTTCCGCTCGGAGGCGCCGCAACGGCACAGTCCGATCTTCGTTCGCCCTCCCAGACCATACGACTTGCCTTCCTGATCGACAATCTGCACTTCACCATCTATAAGCAGCGGTCCATTATTAACGACGGTCACTTTGATATCTGGCACTCGATCCTCCGATCGAAACTTGTGAAGTTTTAACGCGGTTTCTTTAGTGAGGTCTGATGATCTCGGAACCCGTCAATACTTTGGAACAGAGGCATCTACTTCATCCGACCATGCAAGGATACCACCCTTCAGGTTCAACACCTTGCGGAAACCTGCGCTTCGCAGAAACTCAACCGCTTCCGCCGAGCGCTTGCCGCTGCGGCAGTGCGCCACGATTTCGCGCGAACTATCCAACTCGTTTACCCGGCGCGAAAGCTCGCCCAGCGGAATCAAGTGTCCGCCGAGATTGCAGATTTGAAATTCATGCGGTTCGCGCACATCAAGAATAAAAAGATCGTCGCCGCGATCCAGTCGGGCTTTAAGTTCGCGCGGAGCGATCTCAGGCGCCACCGCCTGAGCCGGGCTCGCAGATTCTTCTCCGCGAATTCCGCAGAATTCCTCGTAATCAATTAGCTTCGTAATCGTCGGGTGTCCGCCGCAAACCGGGCACTCGGGATTTTTTCGCAGCTTCAATTCTCGAAAACGCATCGCCAAAGCGTCAAAAAGAAGCAAGCGCCCAACCAGCGGTTCGCCTTTCCCGATGATCAGCTTCAAAGTCTCAGCGGCCTGTATCGCTCCCACAATTCCCGGAAGCACGCCGAGCACTCCTCCTTCAGCGCAAGAAGGCACCAACCCCGGCGGAGGCGGCTCAGGATACAAACACCGGTAGCACGGGCCGCCCGGATAACCGAAAATAGTGATTTGCCCCTCGAAACGGAAGATGGAACCGTAAACATTCGGCTTGCCCAGAATCACGCACGCATCGTTCACCAGGTAGCGCGTGGGGAAATTGTCTGTGCCGTCCACCACAATGTCGTAGTCCTTCAGGATATCGAGTGCATTTTCGCTCGTAAGGCGCGTTTCGAAATTGTCGATCTGAATATCCGGGTTTAGATTCCGCAGGCGATTCGTCGCCGCTTCGATTTTGGGACGTCCAATGTCGTTCGTGTCGAAAAGAATCTGCCGCTGGAGATTGGTCAGGTCCACCTTGTCGAAATCGACTAAGCCGATTCTCCCCACTCCCGCAGCCGCAAGGTACAAGCCCAGCGGCGCTCCCAGCCCACCAGTACCGATGCAAAGAACTTTCGCTTGTTTCAGCTTGAGCTGCCCGTCCATACCAACTTCGGGCATGATGAGATGGCGGCTGTAGCGCGTTATTTCCTCTTTTGACAGTGCCACGCTCGGATTTCCCGTCTCCGGCGAATTAGGAAGTTTTATTTTTGAAGCCACGAAAATTCTCCTGATTTACTTGCCCATGCCCCCGGCGATCGAAGGCACGATACTGACGATGTCTCCATCACGAAGCTGCGTCTCTTCCTTCTCCAAATAGCGAATGTCTTCATCGTTCACATAAACGTTCACGAAGCTCCGCAGGCGCCCATCGTCGGAGTACAAATGCTTCTTCAGCTCCCCGAATCGAGTGGTAAGCCCCTTAAGGGCTTCGCGAACGTTGCCGGCTTCCATTTCGACACTCTCCTGCTTACCCGCGTAAGGCCGTAGCGGCGTAGGAATGATTACTTTCACTGCCATTCGGTGATCTCCCTCTCATTATTTTAATTAGATGCTTGCAGATTGTGCGACGGATTCAATCACTTCCGCGTCGTACGCGGAACGATCGTCCCGCAATCGCCACGACTTCGTATCGCGCGCCTCGCTCGCTTCAACACTCACGATGACGTAGCTGTACCACGGCCAAGCGTGTTCGCGATCGAATTCGCTGGGACGCGCCGGAGCATTCGGATGGGAATGGTACCAGCCGATCACCCCAACCCGCATTTCTCGCGCCTTCTTCTCCGCCATCTGAACGTCACCCGGTGTTACCTCGAAACGATTGCGCGGCGAATCATCCCGGCGATTCGCCAGCGGAAGCAGCCCGACAACTTCGCGAGACGTTTCGCTATCCCTTCCCAACAGCGCGCCACAGCATTCGTACGGATATGTCTCCGCGCCGTGCGCGTGAATTTGGCGAATCAGCGCGTCTGAGATTCGCAGCGTCGTGCCGCTCACTCTTCGCTCCAGAATTTCTCGCTCAGATATTTTTCGCCGGAATCCGGGAACACCGTCACGATCACCGCTGGCTGGCCGTTCGGCAAATTCCGCGCTATCTCAAGACACGCCCACAGCGCGCCTCCCGAGCTGACTCCTGCCAGGATTCCTTCTTCGCGCGCTAGCCGCTTCACCATTCGGTGCGCATCTTCCGTGCGCACCGCCATATCCTCATCGGCAAGTTTCGGGTCGTAGATGCTCGGCACAATCGCCGTGGCCATATGCTTCAGTCCCTCAAGGCCGTGAAATCCGGAGTCAGGTTGCATGCTGATGCAGCGAATGGCTGGATTCAGTTCCTTCAGGCGGCGTGTGGTGCCGACGAAAGTCCCGCTGGTTCCCAGTCCTGCCACAAAGTGTGTAATCTGGCCGCGCGTCTGCTCCCAGATTTCCGAAGCCGTAGTGAAATAGTGCGCCGCCGGATTCGCGGAATTGCTGTATTGATCGGGGTAAAAATATTTTGCGGGTTCTGTTTCATAAATCTGCCTCACGCGGCGAATAGCTCCATCGGTCCCTTCGTCTCCGGGCGTGGACACGATCTCCACGCCGTAAGCCGCCAGGATTTGTTTGCGTTCGGGCGAAGCACTTGACGGCAAGCACAGCTTCACCTTGTATCCCAGCGCCGCGCCAATCATAGCGTAAGCGATTCCCGTATTTCCGCTGGTGGCGTCGAGGATCACTTTGCCCGCCCGCAGCGCTCCCGTTCGCTCGCCTTCCCGGATCATGGAATACGCCGCGCGATCCTTCACTGAACCACCTGGATTGAACCACTCGGCCTTGGCATAGAACGCAGCATTGGCAAACTCAGAGCCAATACGCCCAAGCCGAAGCAAAGGCGTGTTCCCAATGCGCTCTAACAGGTTCTGTCCGAACCGTGCGGTAACGCCGGAGGTTGCTGGCGCTAATGATTGTTTATTCGCCGAACTCATGCTTCGTTCGTCCGCCAAATTCCCTGTCTCCACGCCTCTGTCGCCAATGTCGCTTCACTCCTGCAATCGGAATGACTTCAAACAGCAAATTAGATGCGGAGCGGGCCGCCGCGTATGCAGCGAATTCGGAACAGTTTAGCAGATGCCTGGCAACTTTAGCGCGATCCGTGGCGCCCAATCCGGGGTTGCCAATTTTTGACTTTACAGAAGCCCTGCTGACTCACTAGTCTGATGGCATGTGGTACGTCAACAAGCTATTCGGACAGACGCAAGTGGAATCGCTCGCGGCCAAGGGGTTTCTCGTCCGTAGCTCCGGCGGAGTCGTCCGAATCGAGAAGTACAATTGCGGCGCGGAACTTCGCAAGACATCCGGCGACAGTTTTCAGATGACCGAGATTCCCTGCATCATGCTGCAGGGTCAGTTCACATTGCTGTGGGATGCGGGCTATCAGAAATTCCTGCTTACCCACGACAAGAAAAAATTCCCGGCGCACAAGGGCCAATTGGTTGACTTGCGCAAGTTCAATGAAGAACTGCGAACCGCACTGGGCGTCCCCACTTATTACAACGAAGCTATCGGATCCACCTGCCACATAAGTGAATATGACCGCGTGAAAGGCCGCCCCGGCGATGTGCCCGACGAAGGCGTAGGCGTGGAAGCGGAAAAGTCAAAACATTGAGCCTTCTGCGCAGCTCTCCAGCACTGATAACTACAAACAACCACTCTAGAACGTTTGTTGGGGAGGCAGACGACCGTTACAGCTCCTTCGTCTGTTCCAAGCGCTGCCGCAAGAGAGCCGGATCGATTCGATGCTGCGCAAATAATAGTCCGCCCAGGAAAATCACGGGCACGTCGTCATTGTAGCGTTCCAGCAGGACAGGGTCTTCGTCGATATCCACCTCGCGAAGCTTCGCATCGAATTCAGAAAGCAGCGGAGTCATCACCGCTTTCGCTTCATCGCACAGATGGCATCCTTCGCGCGTGTACATCGTAATCTCGCGCGGGCCGGCGATGATCAGTCTTCCGCTTTCCGTGCGACTGTAGAAATCGGCGCTTTCTTCACGCAACAAACCTCTCTGCGCCAAATCTTGTACCGAGTCCAGCACAAGTTCCCGTTCCGCCGGATCGTTGCCCCCGACAAATTCAAATAGTGTGTGCAGATCCAGCGAATCTTTTCCGAGCTGATCGAAGGTGGAAAGAATTTTCTTGCTGGTTATTGTTTCCATTTGCTCGGTCGCTCCGTCTGGGTTACGGTTTGATCGTATAATATTTCTGGAAAGGCCCCATCGACGGAAAGAACGCGCGCGATCGGAAAAGCTCCGCGATCTGCCGGATGTGGCCCAGATCGTGGAACGCCCATTCATTCATCAGTTGCCCGATTGAAATCTGCCCGATTTGGCCGTGTTGTCCCGTTCGCGCGATTGCATGCGCCGGGACGTAGCGAAGCATCGACAGCGATCGGTCGCGCTCATGGCAGAATGTTTTCAGGCGCTCACGGGCCTTGCCGCTGGAGTATTTCCCTGCGGCATACGCTGCGTTTTGATCGTAAGGCTCCAGTGCCGGATTATTTTTCTCGATTATCTTTTGAATGCGCTCGCGGAAGCCAACCACTTCCACATCGGCCAGATGCGCCAGCACTTCGCTGATCGACCAGCGATCCATCGCCGGCTTCCAGTGCATCTGCTCGTCACTGGCTGACCAAACGATTTTCTCGATGATGATGGGCGTCTGCTCCAGAACGGCCAGTCCCGGCAACGCATCCGGATTTGATGGTGCAGCCATCAAAACCTCCGTGAACTCCTTCCCGGGATATTTATACCTTAGCGTATAGCCGAAGTGGAAGAACTGAACTTGTGCAGTCGTGAAGTGCATGATAAACCGGAAAGAGAGGTAGCGAGCTTGGCAAACGTATTAGCTATGGTGGATGATCTTTTCTTTCAGGCAAAGATTGTCGAAACTGCCCGCCATCTGGCAGTCGACTTGCGCATTTGTACCACCCCAGACGCACTGCTCGCCGAAATCTCCAAGGCAACTCCCAAACTCGTGGTCGTGGACCTCAATTCGCGCAACCAGCCGCTTGAGGCCATCCAGCGCATGCGAGCAACAGTTCCGGATGTGCCCCTGGTTGGCTTTCTCTCACACGTCCAGACCGAACTGGCTGAGCAAGCCCACGCAGCCGGTTGCCGCGAAGTGATGCCTCGTTCGAAATTCACGAACGACCTGGCAACCATCCTTGCTCGCGGGAAATCCGAGTCGAAATGAACAAACGTTTTTTTCTTTCCGCTGCACTCGTAGCGGCCACCATCGTCTCGTTGGCGCTTTCCAGCGCTCCCGCGATACAGGCTCAAGAAGGCTCGGACCCTGCAGCGGCGCTTTCGGCGGCGATAGTTGCTGCCTGTCGCGGCAATGAAACACAATTCTCGAATTATCTCACTGCGGACAGCGCCGCTGCTTTCCGTGTGCTGCCCGCTGAACAACGCACGGCGTTTTTGAAAAGGTTTTCGCTTTCTGATATGCCCGGCAAGCCGCTCAGTTCCACGGATCCGCAGAATCACGCCGTGCTTCTCTGCCAAACGCCGAGCGGCACGGTGCAATACCGCTTTGGCTCTGCGCGCGTTCATGAAAACCTCGCCTTCATTCCCGTCTCCGTAGTGGACGGTGAGCAAGCCGAGTTCGGACTCGTGCGTGAAAACGGAGGATGGCGCCTTCTCTCCCTTGGGCTCGTTCTGCTCGATATTCCACAGCTCGCAAAACAATGGATAGCGCAAGACCTGCGTGCCCGCGAAGACACTGCGATTGACACATTGCAGAATTTGGCTGCCGCGATTCAGACCTACAACCGCGCGTTCGGAAAATTGCCGGAATCGCTTGCGGAGCTGGGTCCCGCGCCCAAAGGCCAGATCTCGCCCGAGCAAGCGTCGCTTGTAAGTGCGGATATCGCTGCCGGCAAAGAGAATGGATATCTGTTTCGATTCCGCATCGTGCCGGATCCGTCTGGACACGATACGAATTTCGAACTCGCTGCTACACCGGAGTCCTACGAGAAGCTTCCCCGCCGCTCCTTCTTTCTTGACGCTGCCGGAAAAATTCACGCCGCCGACAAGCATGGTGCGGTGGCAACCTCTGACGATCCACTCATGGAAGGCGAAAAGACGCCCTAGCAAAACCGCTCCCTCAGGTATAATGGCCGCCAGATAGCTTGAGCTAACCAAAATTCCGAAGAGGAAGCGGATGTCACAATCAAAAG
>JBEKSN010000010.1:0-38633 GCA_049517055.1 Candidatus Acidiferrales bacterium
TGGAAGAAGCGGGCACGCGAGAATCCGAGAAGAAAGCCGCCGCGGCGTCTGCCAACTAGTTCTGCGCTATTCTTTACGCGCTCCAACGTACCGGGGCGCGTATTTTTGTCTATGAACCTTGCGTCGGCGTATGCTCTCTCAGCATCTCTTACTTGCAGGTGATTCGTGTTTGCAGATGAAGCCAAAATCTCGATAAAGGCGGGCGATGGCGGCAATGGCTGCGTCGCCTTTCGCAGGGAGAAGTACGTCCCGCGCGGCGGCCCCTCGGGTGGCGACGGCGGGCACGGCGGCGACATCTACATCGAGGCAAATCCGCACGACAACACGCTGCTGCGTTATCGCTACAATCGTGAATTTCACGCCCAGCGCGGAGGCCATGGCGAAGGCTCGAACTGCCACGGCGCTTCCGGGGAAGAAATGGTGCTGAAGGTTCCGGTCGGGACAGTAATTTTCGACGCTGACTCAGGCGAACAAGTTTTTGATTTCATCGAAGCGGGGCAGCGATATCGTGCAGCCAAGGGCGGGCGCGGTGGGCGAGGCAACGGCAATCCGCATTTTGTGCGGCCGTGGCATCAGGCGCCGCGCGAACATGAAGACGGCCAACTTGGCGAAGAGCATCATCTGAGGCTCGAACTAAAATTGCTCGCCGATGTCGGCCTCGTCGGCTTCCCCAACGCCGGAAAATCCACTTTGATTTCGCGCATTTCAGCGGCGCGCCCGAAAGTTGCGGCGTATCCGTTTACGACACTTGAACCCCACTTAGGCGTCGTCTCCGCCGACCCTGACGCCGCGCCCGGCCAGGGCCGTGCATTCGTTGTAGCGGATTTGCCAGGATTGATCGAGGGCGCCCATGAAGGCGTAGGTCTAGGCACGCGATTCTTGAAACATATCGAGCGCACGCGATTGATCGCGCACCTTGTGGATACGAGCGACGCGAACGACCGCGATCCCATCCGCGATTTCGGAATTATCGAGCACGAGCTCGCTTCCTTCAGCCCAGCGCTGACAGAAAAGCCGATGATCGTGGTCGCGACCAAGCTCGATGCCACCACAAATCGCGGACATCTCGACGAATTACGCGCGTTCGCCAAGAAGCGCGGCCTGGAATTCCACGCGGTATCTTCTGCGAGTGGTGAAGGAATTGTTGGACTGGTCCGCGCAATGGCTGACGCGCTCGATCGAATCCCGAGACCGTCCATTCCGGCCGAACTAGAAGTTCAGCCTGGGCCCTCCCGCGAGCGCGACGCCGAAGAAGCGCGGACCGCCGCAGCGATCGACGATGGCGATTCAACTTTGCCGCCTCAGGAAAAACGCTGAGCCCCCACTCTATACATCGGCCTCACGGACCGGCGCATCGACGCTCGGTCGCGCTTTTTGGCGGCACGTTCGATCCCATCCACTCGGGGCATATCGCCGTGGCACAGGCAGCACAAAGACGTTTTCACCTGGATGCCATATATTTCGTGCCATCGTCACGTCCTCCGCATAAAACGAAGCGCGCGTTGACACCATTTCTGCATCGCTATGCGATGGTGGCACTCGCTTGCGCAGATCATGCAGGATTCCATATTTCCACGGCCGAGGCGCCGCCGGAAGGTGCCGCTACGCATGTTTTCTATAGTGTAGACACCGTGCGGCGCTTTCACCGGGAGCACCCTGACGATCACTTGTTTTTCATTCTCGGCGCGGATCAGTTTCTTGAAATCCCCACTTGGAAAAACTACGAAGCGTTGCTCGACAGTTGTGATTTCATCATTGCGAGCCGTCCGGGCTTTCGATTAGAAGCCTTGCGTCTGGTGATTCCCCCCGAAAGGCTCGGCCGCACGCCATCGAGCGATCCGAATAAGATCGTGCTGCGCAAATCCGTGATTCATCTTCTCACCACCGTGGCGAGTCATATTTCGTCAACCGAGATCCGGCACCGCCTGGAACGCAAGCAAACGATCCATGGGCTTGTGCCGGCGCGCGTAGAGGAATACATTCTGGAACAGGCTCTGTACCGGTGACACTTAACTCCCTTCGCCCCGAAATTCGATCGGCCGTTGAAGCGGCCCAGGACAAGCAGGCCGTGGACATTACGGTCCTCAATCTTTCTGGTGCGGGGGCATTCGCGGAATATTTCCTGCTTTGCTCCGGACAAAGCCAGCCTCAAATTCAGGCTATCGGCGAAGCGATCGAGGAAAGACTCCATCGCCAGGGACGTCGGGTGGCACATCGAGAGGGAAAATCCAGCGCGGAATGGGTCCTTCTCGATTACGGTGATTTCGTCGTGCACATCTTTAGCGAGCGCGCTCGTCAGTATTACGATCTCGAAAGACTCTGGCGCTCCGCTGAGCGAATAACTTTCCCCGCGCCTTCGCCGCATTCCCCATCTCAGACCAGTGCGGAAGGTGATGCAACGCAGCAATGACCGCGCCGACCATTCCGTGGGTGGCGGAAGACCCCGCTTCGCGGCACTTGCTTGAAATCGGGGAAAAGCTTGCGGACACTTCTACTACGCTTCTCATCACCGGCGAAAGCGGCACGGGAAAAGATCAGCTCGCGCGATGGATTCACGAGCGCGGGCCCCGACGCGACGCTCCGCTGCTGAAGATTGACTGCGCTAGCCTGCCTGCCGAACTCGTCGAATCCGAACTCTTCGGGCACGAGCGCGGAGCCTTCACGGGTGCGGTCGCACGCAAACCGGGACGCCTCGAATTGGCACAGACCGGTACGATCGTCCTCGACGAAATAGCCGCGCTTACCCCGGGGATGCAGGCAAAGCTGCTCCGCGTTCTCGAAGAGCGCAGTTTCGAACGGCTCGGCGGCACGGAAACGCTGCGCATGGAAGCCCGATTGATGGCGCTGACAAATACGGACATAGCCAAAGCTGTGGAGACCGGCCGCTTTCGCGAGGACCTTTTTTTCCGGCTGAATGTCTTGGCCATTCATGTTCCGCCACTGCGCGAACGCCGTGCCGACATCGTTCCGCTGGCTTCGCATTTTCTCGCGCGGCTGACGCCGGTGCATGGCCGGGCAGAAGCGTCCTTCGATCCTGAATCGCTGAATGTGTTGCAGGCCTACGCCTGGCCAGGAAACGTCCGCGAGCTGAAAAACGCGGTCGAGCACGCGCTGATATTTGCCAAGCAGCCGCTGCTGTCTCCCGAAGATTTCCCCGAGATTCTGCGCGCAGCCGGAAACGAGCACGGACTCACGGGAGTGATGCATTCGCTGGAAGATCTCGAACGCGAGGCCATCAAACTGACGCTCGAGGGAACGCACTACAAAATCGGCCGCGCTGCCGATATCCTCGGCATCAGCCGCAAGACCCTGCTTGAGAAGCGCAAAAAATATGGACTCATCTGAACGCGCTCCCGAAGCCGCAACATCGTGAAAATTCGTTTAGTCATGCTCGGCAAGACGCGGCGCGAAGAAGTTCACGTTCTGTTCGGTGATTACGTTGGCCGGATCAAGCATCACGCGGAAATCGAGGTTATCGCCTTGCGCGACACCGGCCCTTCCAGCCTCCGGAAATTGAAGATCGATCCTGCTGCAACAGTTGTGTTGTTGGACGCTGGAGGGAAACTATTCACGTCGCAGCAATTCGCGCTCTGGATGGGTGATCTCCGCGATCGCGGCACGCGAGAACTAGTTTTTCTGTGCGGCGACGCGACAGGCTTCCCTGACGACATTCGTGCCAAAGCGAAACAGAAAATCTCGCTCTCGACTCTTACGATGCCCCACGAATTCGCTCGCGTCATTCTGGCCGAGCAAATCTACCGCGCCTTCGCGATTCTGGCAGGCCACCCCTACCCGAAGTAGGCTTGCTGGCAATATCGGCAGTGTTGAATATTGCTGAGAATAATGTGTAAGAATACGAGCCACATGACTGTTAAAATTTCACACGATGCCGGAAAGCCCACCTCTTCGATCGAATGGATGATTACGAAACCGCTGCCAGACTACGACCTCGAAGTAGTCGAGGCGCCTGTTCCGCGCGACGTAGATCCGATGCTCGCGTCGCAGGGGTTCAAGGACTTGCTTGACGAAGCGCGTACTCTGCTTGATCGTGAACTTGCAGGCAGCAATTTAGAAATTGCCCAGCTCACGGGCGCCATTTGCCACGACAAAAATGTCCATCGACCCGGCATCTGGCTCGTGCTGCGTGAGGGCGGAACCGGCGAAGACCGGGAAATGTCAATGGCAGCGCGCGACCGCATAGCCGCGATAGCGAAGTCCTTGCCCAAGCTCCTGGAATTGTCCTAACTTTTATTTCTTATCCGAAATTTCGATCGAAGCTCGCGTCGTTTCCCAATCCAGATTCATCACGCATCCGGAACCTGACTTATCAAACGAGATGGTGAAGTTCTCGACCGGCGAACTGAGCTTGGAAGCTTTCATATCCACCCGTGCGAAGTCTCCCTCTTCGCCCGGATACGGAACGCCCCACAATGGACCGCCTTTGGCGTTCTTTGTCGTCTTGTTGAGGATCAGCGTCCACTTGTCCTCGTTCGGAATCGTGAAGATTGTGTAGGTGCCTGCGGGTACTGCTTTGCCGCCGATCATCACGTCGGTATCGATTGCAATCGTGGTGGCTTCGTTCGCCCCTGCGCGCCATACTTTGCCATAAGGAACCAAACCACCGTAAATCTTGCGGCCCTTCGCGCGCGGGCTCGAATAGGCCACAGTCACAGTTTTGCCGTCTGCGAAGCTGCAATTTGCGTTCGTTGACGGGCTAGGGCGCTGGCTCGCATCCTGTGCGTAACCAGGAACGGCCAGAATGGTGCCTCCTAGAAGAACCACGATGAGAAATGCAAAATGTTTCAGCACATTATCTCCTTGAAGAGAATTTAGATTGCATGGTCGCGCCGCGAATCCATGGAGGCCATCTACTTTGTGGCTCTAAGCCTGATTTCGCTCGGAGTATATCTCATTATCATGACAAGGGTCCTTCCTGAACCCTGGCCTGGTGAAGGCGTTAGCCGACGACGTGGCGGCTTGACGTTTCGCCGGAGGGCGGCCACTATTGTAAATCGCTCTCGCGAGACGCTAACCCATGCCGGAAGGTAAAGGACTCTTGATTGTTTACACCGGGCCTGGCAAGGGCAAGACGACTTGCGCTCTAGGGACGGCCTTCCGAGCCGTCGGGCAAGGCCTGCGCGTGCTGATGGTACAGTTCATCAAAGGCTCGTGGCATTATGGCGAGCTGGATGCAGCAAAAATGCTTGGGGACGACAAGTTCGAAATCCGGCCCATGGGGCGGGGTTTCGTCAAGGTGGGCGGCGCCGAAACGGATCCCGAAGACGTCCGCTTGTGCGAGCAGGCCTGGGAATATGGCCGCGCGCAGATATATAGCGAGAAATACGACCTGGTTGTACTCGACGAGATCAATTATGTAATAAGCTATAAAATGCTCGATCCTGAGCGGGTAGTAGAATCACTCACAAAACGCCCCGAGCGCGTTCATGTGATTTGCACCGGGCGAAATGCGCATCCGAAGCTGGTCGAAGCCGCCGACCTCGTCACCGAGATGCGCGAAGTGAAACATCCCTACACGAAAGGAATCCTCGCGCAGCGGGGGATCGATTACTAGCTATGGCCTGGTTCAAACGCGAAAAAAAACCGATCGAGAACCCCACTCCGGTGGAGGAACGTCGTGTGCGCACCGAAGGCATGTGGACAAAGTGCGGCTCCTGCCGCGCCATCATCTGGAAAAAAGACCTGGAGGCAAACTGGGAAGTTTGCTCGAAGTGCGACCACCATTTCCGTTTGGGTGCGCGCAAGAGGCTCGAACTCCTGCTCGATGACGAACCCTGGTCGGAACTCGACAGCGAACTCGCATCCAGCGATCCTCTCCATTTTACCGACACGAAACCCTACGCACAGCGTCTGAAAGACGCGCAGCATAAATTGGGCATGAAAGACGCGATCCTTACCGCCGAAGGACATTTGAACGGCCGGCCCGTGATTTGCTGCTCGATGGAGTTCGGATTTATTGGCGGCTCGATGGGCGCTGTGGTCGGCGAAAAAGTGGCGCGCGCCATCGAGCGTTCGCTGGCCCGGAAAATTCCGCTGATTATCGTTTCGTGCTCGGGCGGCGCCCGCATGATGGAGGGTGTAGTCAGCTTGATGCAGCTAGCCAAGGTCTCCGCAGCTCTCGCGCGCTTGGACGAGGCCGGGCTTCCTTTCATTTCCATTCTCACCGACCCGACTACCGGTGGCGTTACCGCCAGCTATGCCATGCTTGGTGATTTGAATATTGCGGAACCTGGCGCGCTCATTGGATTTGCAGGCCCGCGAGTGATTGAACAGACCATTCGCCAAGAGCTGAAGCCCTATATCTCCCAGGCGCTCAACTTCTTCCTCGCGTAATATTCAGCCGCAAATATGAACTACGAAGAATCCGTTCGAGCGCTTCTGTCACTTGGAAAAGAACTGGCGGCGCCGAGGCAGCCTGCTAGAATCCCCTCCACTTCGCTCGCTGCGCCCTTCACGACCGCAATGCCGGTGCAGAAATTTGGTATTGAAAACATCAGCATCCTTGCCGAAGATTTGGGCCAACCCCATCGCGCTATGCCCTGCGCACACATTGCCGGCACAAACGGCAAAGGCTCCACAGCTGCGATGCTCGAATCCATCCTGCGCGCGGCCGGCCTGCGAACGGGCCTTTACACTTCGCCGCATCTCGAACTCGTCAACGAACGCATCCGCATCGATGGCGAGAATATCTCGGACCAAGATTTCGCCGAGGCTTGGACTCGAGTGCACGCCTCCATCGAATCGCTTATGGCTTCGGGCGAGCTCTTAGCACATCCAACTTTCTTCGAATGCGTCACGGCCATGGCTTTTCTAGCTTTTGCCGCGCACCACGTTGATTTCGCAATTTACGAGGTCGGTATGGGAGGACGCTTCGATGCCACGAACACCGTCACGCCTGAGGTCGCCGTAATCACGCCAATCGATTTCGACCACGAGAATTATCTGGGTCATTCCATTGAAGAAATTGCGGCGGAAAAGGCAGGAATCATTAAATCTAACGCCTGGGTGGCCAGCGCGAATCAACGGCCCGAAGCGCGCGCAGTTATCGCTCGCCGCTCCGCGGAAATGGACGCAAGACTAGTGGAAGTTGACGAATCTTGGCGCATCGAGGATTTGAAAGCATCGGGTGGTTTCTATAGCGCAGCCGCGACGTTCGCGCATACGTCCCAAGAACTGGCCATCGCACCGGCGCTTTCTGGCCGCTTCCAAATTCAAAATGCGTTGACCGCTGCCACCGCTGCCCGCCTTCTTGGGGAACGAGGGTTTCCGATCGGCGATGAAGCAATCGAACGCGGAGTCGCGACCGTGCGTTGGCCCGGCCGTCTTGAACGCATTTCTGAACGGCCCGATGTGTATCTGGACGGCACGCACAACCCGGCTGGCGCCCGGGAGCTTCTAAGGTTTTGGGAAGAGAATTTTTCAGGCCGCCGCATATTCCTGGTCTACGGCGCGATGCGCGACAAAGCCGTTGACGAGATATCGGGTCTGCTTTTTCCGCGTGCTGAAGCCGTGATTCTTACGATGCCGCGCCAGTCGCGCGCAATCTCCGCTTCGCTGCTCTCGGAAATCACGGGCCATTTTGCGAAGCATTCTTTGATCGTTCCCGACCCGGCCGAAGCGCTTCAGCGCGTGATGGAACTCGCCGATCCTGCTGATGTTGTGTTTGTGACCGGTTCGCTCTATCTCGTCGGCGATATTCGTACTTTCTGGCGCACGCGTGGTGCAAGATTGGCATCTGCTGAGGACCCAAATGCCAAGCCCCCCGGCAGTCTCTAGTCCGCTCGTGTATTTCGCATAAATCATTTTCACAATTGCGGATGTCTACGCGAAATTGCATGCAAAACGAGAATTAGGATGTTTTTTGAAATTGAGGCGTGGATACTCGTCCCATCCCCGAACACGGTTTTCCCTAAGTCGGACGCTCCCTGGTGCAGTTTGCGAACAATTACGTTTGTGTTGGAACAATCAACGCAATTTATTCGTTTATTTACACAGCTCCTGGCAGCGGAAGTGCAGCTAAGTGCGTCTAAAGAATAATGCAGGAGGTGTGTATGAACCGCGAAGTGAGACGACAACAATTGGAATCGTTCGGCCGCGCACCGGCCCTGCTATCGATCGCGTTGAGGCAGTTTCCCAAGAAGATGTGGCTTTATAAGCCCGTACCCGAGCGCTGGAGCATCCACGAAATTATTCTGCATCTTGCCGACAGCGAAGCCAGCGCCTACATCCGTTGCCGCCGTTTTATCGCAGAGCCGGAAAGCCCTGCCCTCAAATTTGATCCCGCACGCTGGGCCGGCACTCTTGGCTATTTTCATCAAAGCACGCATGAGGCACTCGAAATAATTCGTCGACTTCGTAGGGCTACGTATCAATTGCTCGTCGCGCTGCCCGAACCTGTTTGGGAACACCGCGTGAATCATCCGACCGACGGGCTCTTGAGCCTTGCCGGCTGGATTGCGATCCAGGAACGCCACATTCCGCATCACATTGAGCAGATGAAACAGAGTTACGACACGTGGCTGAAGACACATCCTCCTAGGAAACCCGCCTCGACATCCCGGAAGTCAAATTCGTCGCAGCCGATGATGAGAATGAGCCTAAGCACGTTCTAACAACGCTTCATTTCCCTCGTTATGGCCGCATTGCCTTACTTCGCCTCGCCTGCGCTCTCGAGCCGCATCTTTCTGCTGGTTGCCGGGGCGGACGCTCGATGGTAGGATGGGCGTTCCATGCTATCCGAATTCAGCCAGAAACCGCGAGTTGGCATCCCCTATCGCACACGAAAAGAAGAACTTACAGGAGAGCGCGACAAGTACGAAAGGTACTGCGACGGCGTCCGACGCGCTGGTGGCGATCCAGTCGAAGTATCGCTCGCACTCTCGCCGGACGAGCTGAAAGAAACGGCGTGTTCGCTCGATGCTTTTGTGCTGCCGGGAAGTCCAGCGGATGTTGAGCCTTCGCGCTTTCATGCTGCGCGGAATCCGGAATGCGGAGACCCGGATCCCAGTCGCGAACAAACGGATTTCGCGCTTCTCAAACATGCTTTCGCAGAGCACAAACCCGTTCTCGCCATTTGCTTCGGCGTACAGAGCCTGAACGTTTTCCTGGGAGGTTCGTTGATTCAGGACATCCCGAGCGAAGTTCGAAGCGGAATCCAACATGTATGGAAGAAAGACGCGACCGAGCCGTTTCATCCCATCCGAATTGAACCAGGATCGCGTCTCGATCAATTAGCGGGAAAAAGCGAAGTACAGGTGAACAGCTCGCATCACCAGTCGGTCCTCGAGCTAGGCCGGGGTCTTCGCGTCACCGCGCGCGCCCCCGATGAAGTTGTTGAAGCCGTCGAGTGGGTGGGCGACTCAATTTGGGTCACCGGCGTGCAATGGCATCCCGAGCGAATGATTGATTCGGATTCACTGGCACAAGCCTTATTTAGTGAACTCGTGAAGGCCGCGCACAAAGCGCCGGTGCATTCGTAGCCCGACGAAATTCCGCACTAGCTTGACACGTAACCTTGCTTTGCTGAGGCTTTCAACAGTTTCTGATTTGCTAAGAATGTTTGGGGGAACCAATGATTTCGCTGGCAGGGAAGGCCGCACTTATAACCGGAGGCTCGCGCGGAATCGGCGCCGCTTCCGTGAAGCTCTTCGCACAAGCCGGAGCCGACGTAGTCTTCAACTATCATCGCAATCGCGAAGCAGCCGAACAGGTGGAACAGGAAGCGCGCAAGCACAGCACGCGTGTGGAATCGTTCAAAGCCGATTTGGGGAAAATGGCAGACGCGAAAAAACTCGTCGACTTCGCTCGTGATCGGCTCGGCCGTTTGGATATCGTTGTCGCAAACGCCGGCATCTGGAACGAGCAGGATACGTCCATTGAAAAGCTCACCGAACGCGAGTGGGATGAGATGATCCGCGTTAATCTAAAAAGTGTCTATGCCGTAATTCATTACGCGGTGCCGCACATGATCGCGCAGAAAGGCGGGCGCATCGTGGCCATCAGTTCCACCGCCGGGCAGCGTGGCGAAGCCTTTCATTCTCACTATGGCGCTAGCAAAGGCGCAATTATCAGTTTTGTGAAGGGATTAGCTTCCGAACTCGCCGGTCACAACATCCTGGTAAATTGCGTCGCACCGGGCTGGGTAGATACCGACATGTCCGCTTCCGTGCTGAACAAAAAAGCGGGCATGAAATCAGCTCTGGCTCCCATCGCCTTGAAACGTGTGGCCACCGCGGAGGAAATTGCCGGCCCCATCCTTTTTGCCGCATCGGACTTGGCAACCTTCATCACTGGAGAAGTAATCAACGTAAATGGAGGTTCCGTCCTTTGCGGATAATCGCGCGCAGGATTCGAGCAGCGGCCGTCCTAGTGTTTGCCTTCCTTGCAGTTGTCTCTGTTTCACCCGCGCAACAAACCGAAGTGATGATGCCGGCGCAGAGCGCGGCGAAAGCTAAAGAAATCTTGCAGCAGGCGATCGAGGGGTTGGGCGGCGCCGCGTACTTGAGCGTTCATGACGTCACTTGCAGCGGACGCGCAGGCCAGTTCGGACATTCGGGTGAACTCGGTAGTTTCGGACACTTCGAGGACTACACGATCCCAATTCCGCCGTTTAGAGATCGTACAGAAAATATTCCCAAGCGCAATATCATCGAGGTGAGAAACGGAGACAAAGGCTGGGATCTGGATCGCGGTGGCGTTAGCGAAGCACGTACTAGCGAGCTCGCGCAGTACCAGGAAGACATGAAGACGGACATCGACAATATTCTCCGGCATAGAATCCACGAGTCGGATATGATTTTCCGCTATGGCGGATCCGACGTCGTGGATCTGCACGAATCAGAATGGGTCGAGCTGGTGGACAGCGACAATCGCACCATCCGTATCGCGATTGCGAATTCATCGCATCTGCCTATTCGCATGGTTATAGACACTCGCAATGCCAATACGCGTATGCGTACAGAAGAAATTGAGTACTTCTCAAACTATCATCCGCTGTCGGGCATCCAAACGCCGTTTCAAATCACTCGTGATCGCAACGGAATTAAGGTCTTCCAGGTATTCCTCGATAAGTGCGAATACAACACGAATCTTTCCGATTCCCTCTTCACCAAAGAGTCCCTCGACGAACGCTGGGACAAAGTCGGCAAAAAACCAAAAGATAAGAAGTCAAAGGATGCCGCGGCCAGCGACACCGACAAATAATTCGGCTGCTCCGTTTCGTTCCATCGATTTGTTCTTGGGCTTCGCCAGACCTCAGCCGCCCTTCTCTTTCTACATTGACCCAGTAGCAGAATCGGCACGCTCAGGAGCATAATTCCATCCGCCAAACACAGGGAGATTCTCATGCTTCCTCGACGCGATTTCATTCGCCGTGCAGCAGCGGCGGCAGCATTTTTGGGCATGCCGTTCCAGCGGGCCGAGCAAATTCTCTGCACGCCATCCGTTCCACTCCCGCCCGGTGATCTTCTTTCAAGTGATCCCTCGCGCTACTGGGCTGGTTTGCGCGCCCAGTGGCTGCTCGCGCCGGATCATATCAACCTCAATTGCGGCTCCGTCGGCTGCTCGCCTCTGCCGGTTCTCCGCGCGATGATTGACCATATTCTTTCCGCCGAGGAGTACCGCGAGCCGGCTTATCCCTGGTTCGGGTACGAAGAAAATGCACGTCTGCACGAATTGCGTGATGTGCTGGCCTCCTATCTCCACGTAAATCGCGACGAGCTCGCGCTGGTTCGCAACGCTACAGAAGCCAACAACGTGGTAGTTAACGGCATTGATCTGAAGCCGGGTGACGAGGTTCTGCTAACCGACCAAGAACATCCCGGCGGCCGTTGCCCCTGGGAACAGAAGGCCGCGCGTTTTGGCGTGAAATTAAATACAGTCGTGATTCCGAAGCCGCCGGCCAGCGCGGAGGAGATCGTTGAGCGCTTTCAAAACGCCCTCACCCCAAAGACCCGCGTTGTATTTTTCAGCCACATCACAACCGTGACCGGTGTGATTCTCCCGGCAAAGGAAATCTGCGCACTGGCACGAAGCCGCGGAGTCCTCTCGCAGGTGGATGGCGCACACGCCATCGGCCAGATCCCGCTCGATCTCCACGATATCGGCTGCGATTTTTACGCTACGAGTCCGCACAAGTGGCTAATGGCGCCGAAGGGCACCGGCACGCTTTACATTCGTGACGAGCGTCTGAAGGATCTGTGGGTAAACATCGCGACCGCTAATTGGAATAATTACGATATGAAAGCTTACCGCTTTTCCTGGTTTGGCACTTCCAACCTGTCGGTGATGGTCGGATTGAAAGCGGCTCTCGATTTCCACCAGCAACTCGGACCCAATGTTGTGTACGCTCGCATTCATGAGCTCGCATCGCAAGTACGCGAACGGGTCGCGCGCTATCCGCAACTTTCCATCACCAATGCGAGCGCCGACCGTTTCTACGGCGGTCTCGTCACCTTCGAGCCGAATCAGGGGAAAGGAAAGCTCGACCTCAAGCCCGTGATGGATCAGTGCGCGTCACGAAATATCCGCATCGCCGGGGGGCCTGACCATATTCGCATTGCCACGCACATTTTTACCCAGCCGGCCGAGCTCGATGCATTCTATGCAGCGCTGGAAGCCGGTCTGGCGTAGGCTATCCACGTTAAGTGCATACTTCGATGCAATCATGCCCAAAAACAGCGAGGTGTGCACTCGATTGGCCGATGCGGCGCGCGAGGGGTATAATCATCGGATGCCCATGAAGCGAAATAGTGAACCGATGCACGGCACAACGGTGCTATGCGTGCGGAAAGACAACAAAGTTGTGCTCACCGCCGACGGCCAAGTGACGCTTGGCGAAGGCGTGATCAAGCACAACGCTAAAAAAACACGCCGCCTTTACAATGACAAGATCATTGCCGGCTTCGCCGGAAGCACCGCGGACGCTCTGTCGCTTTTCTCACGTTTCGAAAATAAGCTGCAGGAGTTTCACGGCAACCTGCCGCGAGCTGCGGTGGAATTATCCAAAGACTGGCGCACGGACCGTTCTCTGCGCCATCTCGAAGCGCTCTTAATTGTCGCGGACACGAAGTCCACATTCCTGCTTTCGGGCAGCGGCGACGTGATCGAGCCGGACGACGGCATCTGCGCAATCGGTTCGGGTGGCTCTTACGCGCTTGCCGCCGCTCGGGCGCTTTCGAAGTTCACGAAACTCAGCGCAAAGGATATTTCGCAGGAGGCCATGCGCATCGCCAGCGAAATTTGTATTTTCACTAACGCGAATTTCAGCATCGAAGAACTATGACCGGAAAGTCGGAGAAAGACATGGTGATTTACTTGGCAGGTGAATCGCAGGCAGCCGAGCCCGAGCCGCTTCCCTCGTTTGACGAGCTGACCCCACGAGAAATCGTTATCGAGCTCGACAAATATATCGTGGGGCAAAATCTTGCCAAAAAAGCCGTTGCCATTGCGTTGCGCAATCGCGTGCGGCGGCAGAAGCTCACTCCTGAGCTCGCCGAAGAAATTCTTCCCAAAAATATTCTAATGATCGGCCCTACCGGCGTCGGAAAGACGGAAATTGCGCGTCGCCTCGCGCGGCTGGCAGGCTGCCCGTTCGTGAAAGTGGAAGCGTCGAAGTACACAGAAGTGGGATACGTGGGCCGTGATGTGGAATCCATGGTGCGCGACCTGGTGGAAACCTCCATCGACATGGTCCGCGAAGAAAAGCTCGACGAAGTAGCCGAGCGCGCCGAGCAATCCGCGGAGGAGCGCCTGCTGGATTTGCTGCTGCCCGCGTCGCCCATGCCTACGGATGCAAATCCCGCCGCGGAAGCCCAGCGCCGCGAGCAATTGCAGCGCACCCGCGACAAACTACGCGCCCAGCTTCGCGAAGGAAAGCTCGATCAGCGCATGGTGGAAGTGGAAGTGCGCGAACGCGCGATGCCCGCCTTCGAAATCGTCACAAACCAGGGCGTCGAGGAAATGGATATCAACGTCAAGGATATGCTCTCCGGGTTCTTCGGCCAGCAAAAAAAGAAACGCAAGATGACCGTGGCGGAGGCCTTTGATTACCTAATTCAAGAAGAAGAAAACCGCCTTATTGACATGGACCAGGTCACTCGCCTTGCCGTCGATCGCGTCGAACAAATGGGGATTCTCTTCATCGATGAGATTGACAAGATTGCCGGCCGCGAAGCCGGACACGGCCCGGACGTTTCGCGAGAAGGCGTCCAGCGGGATATCCTGCCGATCGTCGAAGGCACCACGGTTAATACGCGCTACGGCATGGTTCGCACCGATCATGTTCTTTTTATCGCGGCAGGCGCATTCCACACCACCAAGCCTTCCGACTTGATCCCCGAGCTGCAAGGCCGCTTTCCAATTCGAGTCGAGCTCAGTTCGCTTACCGAAGCCGATTTCGTTCGCATTCTTACAGAGCCAAAGAACGCGCTCATCAAGCAATATATCGCGCTGCTCGACACCGAGGGATTGAAGCTCTCCTTTAGCGACGACGCAATTGCAACCATCGCGCGTTTTGCGGCCAAAGTGAACGAGCAGACCGAAAATATCGGCGCTCGCAGGCTGCACACCATCCTGGAAAAAGTCCTCGAAGAGATTTCCTTCGAAGCTCCCGAGATGAAAAAGAAAACTGTGAAGGTGGATGCCGCCTACGTGCAGAAGCAGCTCGCGAACATCGTGAAAGATCAGGATCTGAGCCGCTACATTCTTTAGAAATTAGAAAAGGAAAATGGACGACAGAAAAGGGGAACAAACTCCCACCCCCGCTTCGGAAGCGCTCACTCCGCTCCTGTCCATCTTCCTACTTTTTTTTTCACTCTTGGCTTCGTCGCTTTGGCTCGCGGGATGCGCCGCGCCCGGCGAACCCCAGGAGCGGAAACCTCCAGTTCCCACTGCGATTGCGGACCTCGCAGCGCAACAGCTAGGAAATGACGTGACCCTCACATTCACGCTGCCGAAAGAAACGGTGGAGCATCGCCCCCTGAAGCAGACTCCTGCCATTGAGGTTTATCGTAAATTCGAACCCGTTCCCGGCACGACGGCTTCCGCTACGACTACTGCGTCAGAATTGATTCTCACAATTCCTCCGGCGATGGTTGCTCACTATTCCCAGAAAAATAACGTTCGCGTGGTGAATGCTCTAGATGCAGGCGATCTGGGCCAACACGTGGGGTGGACAGCGTCCTACACGGTGCGTACGCGAGAATCCGTGAAAAAGGAATCGGCGGACTCGAATCATGCCGACCTGAAAATCTATCCCGCGCCCGACCCCATCCCGGACGTCAAGGCTGAAGTTACACACGCTGGCATCATCCTCACCTGGACGCCGCCCCAAAAGACACCCGTGGGCGGAGCTCCCCCAATCGTCGCCTATCACATTTATCGCGCGGAAGCCGTGCAGGAGGTCCAGACTCAACCGGCGCCGGTGACCAATGCATCTGAATCCATAAGTGAAGTCCCCAAACTGAAAGTTCCATTCACGCGCATTGGAGAGACCCCGGAAACCAGCTTCAGGGACTTGCAAGTGGAGTTCGGCACGACCTATGTGTATTCGGTTCGAAGTATTTCGCAGTACCCAGGTATGACGCTTGAATCGTCTGACTCGAAACTAATCGCGGTCACTCCTCGGGATACCTTTCCACCGGCAGCGCCCCAAGGACTCGTTGTGGTGCTGGTTCCCGGACAAGGCCAGATGCCGGCGCATCTCGAAATATCCTGGGCCATCAGTCCTGAAACCGACATTGCCGGATACAACGTCTATCGTAGTGAGCAGGATGGCGTGCCTGGAACACGTTTGAACTCGGATTTGTTGCTTACTCCCGCGTTTCGCGATATGAATGCGGGGCCCGGCCGCCATTACGTGTACACTGCAACTGCGGTGGACCGAGCCGGCAATGAAAGCCAAGCCAGCGCGCCCACCTCCGGCAGTGTTCCAGCGGAAGGCCAACCGGCGAACCCATGACCGATCGTTCCCCAATCGATCGAATTATCGGAGCAAAAGCTAAAAAGGCGCTCCCTCGTCCGGCGCTTTGGACCGGACTCTACACCGGCACGCTGCTCGTGATGGTAATGCTCGGTGCGCTGGTGGCGGCTAACCGCCTTCCCTGGCTCGACAACCGAGCGCTCGAAAGAAACGCAGCCTCCTACGGTCTCTTCGTGATCTTCATGCTCATTCCAGTTGTGCGCTTTCTGAACCGGCCGATTCAGATGTTCACGTCGGCGATGATCGGATGGGTGATGTTTGTCATCGCTTACGACATCGCGGGGATGCTTTTCAGAAATCTTTTTCAAATTTTGCGCACGCCATTCCAGGCGTTTATCGAAGGCGCCGTGATCTACGGCGTTTTCGCCGTTGGGTCCTGGGTAGGGGCCATGATCCTTCACGCACGGCATCACGCCATCACGCCACGCCGACGGAATCACGATCCCGCGGCGCATCATCGATGAAGCTCTGCCGCTTCCAGACGCTGGAATTCACTGCGAAAGAACTGAATCGCTCGGATCACCGAATCCATCCTGAAATCCGCAACGGAGTGATTGAAGGCAACGAAGTCCGCGAGATCCCGGGCCAGCTTTGGACTAGCCGCGAACCCACCGGACGCTCCTGGCCGCTGAGTTCTGTAAAACTTCTTCCGCCATGCATTCCGAGCAAAATTGTTTGCGTTGGCCGCAACTATCTCGATCACGCAAAAGAATTAGGCAACGAAGCTCCCAAAGAGCCTCTGATTTTCCTGAAACCGCCGTCGTCCGTCGTTGCACCCGACGAGCCCATAGTCATCCCGCAGATTTCCAAGCGCGTGGATTACGAAGGTGAACTCGCCGCGATCGTTGGCCGCCGCTGCCAGAACCTGCAGCCCAATGAAAATATTTCGCCTTACATTCTTGGCTACACCTGCCTGAACGATGTAACGGCGCGCGATCTTCAAAAACTCGACGTTCAGTTCACACGCGCCAAGGGCTTCGACACTTTCTGCCCGCTCGGCCCGGTCATCGAAACATCGCTCGATTTAGCCGACGCCACGGTCGAGACTTTCGTGAATGGAACTAGTAAACAGTATGGACACACCTCGGAAATGATTTTTTCTCTTGATGTTATAATTCGCTATATCGTGCAGGTGATGACGCTGGAGCCTGGCGACGTCATTGCTACTGGAACTCCCTCCGGTGTCGGCTCTCTGGTTGCGGGCGATGTCGTGGAAGTCAGCGTCAGCGGCGTTGGCACGCTGCGAAACCCTGTCATCGGCTCGGTTGAAGACCCGGAATATTGAGCGAACCTGCCTATCGATGTAACGCTCCTGCGGGGCGTAAGGGCGAGCTTTGAACGAACTTCTAAAAGATTGGCGCAACTGGCTTCCGCTCGCGGGCCTCGCGGCGTTCGTACTAGGCGGCGTCATTTTTTGGTTGCGCCGCAAGCCGGAAGATGCCGGCGAAGTCGAACGCCAGCGCTGCGCTTTTCTGAATCGCGTGGGACGCATCGTGGAAGGCCAAGTTCTCGAGATCGTCGAGCATGTCCGCGATTCTCGCGCCGAAAATCCAGCAGGCATCCTTGCCAACCGCCGGCCTAAGACATCCGGGGTTGCAGCCAACGGCGCACAAAAACTTCTTTACTACACCTATTCGATTTCCGGCGTCACTTACGAAACGGCGCAGGACGTTACCGGACTCGAAGAACGCCTGCATTTGACTCGCGTTGCCGCCGGCCAAACTGCCAGCGTGAAGTACGATCCATCCAACCCCAGTAACTCCATTCTTCTCGCCGACGATTGGTCGGGCTTGCACTGAGGCCGCATTTTGGCCGAAATGCTCGCACCACCTTTGGGCCCAATGTGTTTACACTGATCGTCTTTTCCAAAGCGTTTGCATGAAACATTTCGATCGGCAACACTTGTTAAGAAGCAAAAGAAATTGCAGGTAGTGATACACTTTTTATTCTTCCGGAGGAGATTTTGACTCGTACACAGCGTTACCTCGCCCTGGTGTTCTTTGCGTTCTCGATGTCGGCCGCGTCTCTGCCCGCTCAACAGCAGAATCCCCAGCCCGTTGACCCCAGTCTCTATTCGGCCATGCGCTGGCGTTTGATTGGACCGTACCGCGCGGGCCGCGTCTCCGCTGTAGTTGGAATCCCGGGCGATGCCGCAGTCTATTACATGGGTACTCCCGGCGGCGGAGTGTGGAAGACGACCGACGCTGGCCGCGTCTGGAAGCCGATTTTTGACGATCAGCGTGTCGCCTCGATCGGCGCGGTCGCGATCGCTCCGTCGAATCCAAATATTGTGTACGTCGGCACCGGCGAGCAGACGGATGGCAACGGAATGTACAAATCCACCGACGCCGGTGCGACCTGGACGCATATCGGCTTGCTGGATGTTCGCTACATCAATTCGATCATCGTTGACCCGCATGATCCAAACATCCTTGTTGTAGGCGCGCTGGGCCATCCCATTCTCGGCCTCGCGGCATCGAGTCCTTGGCGCGGCATTTTCAAATCCACGGATGGCGGAAAAACCTGGATAAAAACACTTTATCGCGACGATTTCGCCGGGGCCGCAGATACCGTCGCTGATCCCAGCAATCCTCGCGTGCTCTATACAGCGCTGTGGAAGCCCTATGATTTCTTCCAGGGCCCTCCCGACGATTCAAAAAAGCCCAACTCGTGGATCTATAAATCGCTGGACGAAGGCGCGACTTGGAAGGAACTCCCCGCTACTGGCTTTCCTACTGACGAACCATTGGGCCGCATTGGACTGGCAGTTGCTCCCGGCACACGCGGCCAGCGCGTGTTCGCCATCGCCGAGCCCGGCCTGTTCCGCTCTGACGATGGCGGCCAGACTTGGCGCAAAATCACAACCGACTCGCGCGTCTTGGGAAATCTTTACTTCAGCCGCGTTTTTGTCGACCCCAATAACGCGGACACAGTTTACGTGATGCAGACCACCGTCTATCGTTCTACCGACGGCGGCGAAAAAATCACGGCCTATAAAGGCGCTCCGGGAGGCGACGATTATCACGTGTTGTGGATTGACCCGAAAAATTCACAACGCATGATCCTCGGTGTCGATCAAGGCGCCACCATCAGCGTGGACGGCGGCAAAACGTGGAGCAGTTGGTACAACCAGCCGACCGGACAGTTCTACCACGTGATCACCGACAACCAGTTTCCCTACTATTCTTACGCCCCGCAGCAAGACAGCGGTACCGTCGCGGTGCCGAATCGCAGCGATTACGGTGAGATCAGCTTTCGCGATTGGTTCTCCATCGGCGGATTTGAATTCTGTTTCATCGCGCCCGACCCCACGAATCCCAACATCGTTTACTCCGGCGGCTGGTACGGCAGCGTCGTGCGCTTCGACAAAATCACCGGCCAGATCACGCATGTTTTTGTGCGTGGCGCGAAGTTTCGAACTTCGCAGATGGCCCCGCTCGTCTTCTCGCCCCAGGATCCAAAGACGCTTTATCTCGGCACGCAGTACGTGATGAAGACCACAAACGCTGGTGATGCCTGGGAAGAAATCAGCCCCGATCTCACGGTCCCTCCTGGTGCTCCGGCGAACGGCGAAAAATCGCCCGCTGGCGCCTCCGGTCACGCCCCTTTAGCTGACGAACATATCTCTCTTGATACCCAGAAAGACTCCGACGAAATGGACGCTGCTGACGCGGACTCCGACGAAAAAGAATTCGAACCGCAGCGCCCGAATCGGCCTGCTGCTCTTACAGCCCTCGAGCCCTCTACGGTCCAGTCAGGAGTGATTTGGACTGGCGCGAGCAACGGTTTAATTCAACGTACGCAGGACGGCGGCGCGACTTGGCAGAACGTGACGCCCGCTGACTTGCCCGCCAAAAGTGCCATCGTAGCCATCGAAGCTTCACACTACGACGCGGATACGGCCTATGTTGTCACACAAGCTTTGAGAGATAAGCATCCATTTGTGTATCGCACTCACGACGCCGGTAAATCCTGGCGAAAAATTACCGAAGGCCTCGAGGATTCCTGGCTTGCTCGCATTGTTCGCGAAGATCCCGAGCGCAAAGGAATGTTGTACGCAGGCACCGAAAACGCGCTCTACGTTTCGTTCGATGATGGCGATCATTGGCAATCGTTGCAATTAAATTTCCCCGCGTCCGACGTGCGCGACATCGCCGTGCATGGCGACGATCTCGTAGCCGCCACCTACGGCCGCGCGATCTGGATTCTTGATGATCTCTCGCCTCTGCGCCAAGCCGGTCCGGAAATAACCAGCGCGAACGCATATTTGCTGCGGCCATCCAACACGGTTCGCGTTCGCTGGGACAACGACCAAGAAACTCCGCTGCCTCCTGAAACGCCCGCCGGAAAAAATCCGCCGGACGGCGCAATCTTCGATTACTACTTAAAATCCGTTCCGGACGGCGTCATTACGCTTGAGATTCACGACGCGCAGGGAAAAGTCGTGCGGCGATTTACAAGCGTTGCTCCTGAACCCGACGCCACTCCGAAGAACGTCCCGGAATATTGGTTCGGCCCTCTCGCGGCGCTTTCGAAAAATGTGGGGCACAACCGCTTCGTCTGGGATCTGCGTTACGATTCTCCCACGACCTTGCCCTTCAGCTACTACGGAAACATTCTCGACTACGTCGAGTACACCCTTTCCGACCACGCGATTCCCGAAGACACTCCGCGCGAACAAACCCTAGGCCCGCTCGCCGTTCCTGGCCGGTACGAAGCTGTGCTCATCGCCAACGGCGTGCTGATGAAGCAGCCATTCACGATCTCGCTCGATCCGCGCGTCCACGTCTCACAGGCCGATCTCACCAAACAACTAGAAGCGGGAAATAGGATTACCGCCGGTCTCGCCGCAAGCTATAAGGCCTATCTCGTCATCGCGCCGATCCGCGAGGCCGTTGTCGCCCGTCAGAAAAGCCTCGCCGATCTTGTGAAACAACATCAGCCAGCCGCAAACGCATCTGCGCCGAAACAAAACCCTCCTGGAAAAGGAATCACCGACGAATCGCAAAAACCGGCGTCGCAGACGAATGCCGCCGACGCTGCTACCCAGAGTCCGCATGCCAAGGATGTCGCCGCCGAGCCGCAGCAAAATGCCCAGGCGAAAGACGCCGCTGCAGCGCCCGTGCAGACACCGGAAGGAAAGGAGCTCGGCGACGCCCTGGAGGATCTCGACAAGAAGATTGCAGCGATCCAGGAGGGCACGCCTAAAGCCCCAGGGATTGGCCCCATCCACCGCGATCTCGCCCGCGTCTCCTTCATGATCCAAAGCGGCGATGCAGCTCCCTCGCAAACTGCCGAATCAGCCTTGGACGAATCCTGCGCCGGCCTAACCAAGAATATCGCCGCCTGGCGCGATCTGGCGGCGCAAGGCTTTGCCCCTGCAAACACGCTCCTCGCCAAGTACAACCTCGCGCCGTTGCCTGCTCCCGCGAGCGTGCCCGTTCCCGCGGACGCCTGCCACGAATAACCTCACTGCCACCGCTGTGGCTCGCGGTTATGCAAAACCAAAATGTCTCTCACCTTTGGATCGGAAAGCTAAATTCCAAATGTGAACGAGCAGCCTCGCGAGTTACGATTAGTTGAGATGGAATTGCAAACTGCCCGCCCGCCTTCGTGGAAAATTCTTCTAGCATTCGCCATCATTTATTTCGTCTGGGGATCGACGTTTCTGGCGATTCGAGTAGGAGTCCGCGAAGTACCGCCATTTCTGTTCGCAGCAATGCGCTTTACGGTGGCCGGAATATTTTTGTACGCCTGGATGCGGCTAAGCGGCACTCCCACTCCTAGCCGGCGCGAATGGGCGGCCGCAACCTTTCTCGGCACGCTGATCTTCCTGCTCGACTACGGTTGCCTGTTCTGGGCCGAGCAGCGCGTGCCGTCAGGAATTGCCGCGGTCGTGCTGGCGACGATCCCGGTGTTTATCACGCTGCTCGAAATCATCTTCCTGCGCACGCAACGGCTCACCGTGCGTCTTGCCCTGGCCTTGCTGGTCGGACTCTGCGGCGTTGCCGTCCTGATGAATCACTCCTTTTCTTTAGGAGAGATTCCCATGAATCGCGCCGGCGCTCTCGCTCTGTTGATCGCCGCATTCACTTGGTCTGTGGCCACGATCTTGACGCGCCGCCTCCCTCTTCCGGCGTCGAAGCCGATGAGCGCGGCCGCACAGATGCTGTCTGGAGGAATTCAATTATTTGTTCTCGCGGCAGTCACGGGTGAATTCTCTGGATTTCACATGCAGGCGGTTTCCCGGACCGTATGGTTCTGTCTAATTTATTTAATCATTGCGGGTTCCATCGCGGGATTTACCGCCTACGTCTGGCTGCTGCACCATGAATCGCCGACGAAAGTCGGCACGTACGCCTACGTCAATCCAGTTGTGGCGGTCGCGCTGGGGTACTTGATCGGCAAGGAAGCCGTCGGACCGCGCACACTGCTGGGAACGCTTCTAATTCTGATCAGTGTGATCGCGATCACCACAATGCCGAAGAAACGGGACTTGCCAACCCGTGAAAACGAAGACTTCCCCTCAACACTTCGTCCCGGGTCACGCGATCCGGAAACGGGCGCGGCTTAGCCGTCTGCAAAAGCCTCCCGCCCTGGGGCGTTACAAAGGTACTTCCTCATTGCCGCTCGAAGGAAACCTCGCCAGACGGGTCGCGATCCTTCAAAGCCTTTACCTTGCCGTTTTCCATCACGAACTCAAAAATTTCGTCGGCGAATCGGGCAGTCCTGAACTGAAGACCTTTGACCAGAATAAGCGGCTGCGGAGGCGCGCCGGGAAACGCCAGTGAAAGGCCCGCGCCCGGTTGATAGAGCACTTGAAACTTGGTCTTGTCCGGCGTCAGGTAAGTACCGGCAAGCTTCTCCAGAAGACTCGGCTCTAGAGTCGGGGGCTTGCGCGTGAAAGTCACTTCCGCCTCATCCAAAGAAATCACTCCGCTATCGATATCCCCCTGAGGATTCGTCCTGAAGTTGATCGAGAACCTGCCATAAAGCTCGTCATCGGGCGTGTCGAACCGGTCGTAGTGGAAATTGCTTAACGGAAACTGGAATTCGTGGAAACCAAATTGAAGTTGATTGTCTTTGAGCGCGATTTTAAGTATGCCGTAAGCCGGATTCTCATACTCACCGGTATAGTCAGCCAGGGCGTGGGAAGGCTTGGTGTTGGGCACGCGGTCTTCTCCGGCCTTGGCTCGCGCGGCGGTTCCGGCTTTCTTATCCGCCAGCCGTTGCGCTAGGCGACGCTGGCTCCAAGGCGTTTGGTCCATCCCGAGCAGCCGCTCGTACACGTTGTAGCTGACCACGTTGTAAAGAGGAGCGCTGTGATCGCCGATCACCAGTACGATCACGCCAATGTGGTCGTTGGGCATGAAAGAGATCTGGGAGTGAAACCCGGGAAGATCACCGCCGTGCATGGTGAGCAGATGTCCCCGGTAAGAGGCGGTCTCTCTCGCCATACCGTAAGCCGCATTGAACAACTCCCAGAATCCCTGCGATTCTCCAGTAGCGTTGGGAAGCGCGATCGCCGGTTGCAGCGTAGCCTTCAGAACATCAGACGGCAACACCTGCTTCCCATTGTATTTCCCGTCGTTCATCAGCGCGATCAACCAGTGCGACAACTCGTCGATGTTGGAAATAACTGCACCGGCCGGAGCCACGCCCTCGGTGTCTTCGAAGTAGGGACCTTTGTATAGCTCGAACGAATCGCGCTTTTCCTCGAACGGCACGCCGTGATCGGGGCTTTTCAGCATCTCGGATATTGTGTAGGTGGTGGTGTTCATGTCCAGCGGCGCGAGTATGCGTTCGTGCACGAAATCTTCCCAGCGCTTCCCGGATTTCAACTCGATGATTTCCCCCACAGCCGAGAACATGAGGTTGTTGTAAAGAAAGGTTTGTCTCATGGGCTGCTCTGGCTCCAGGTACTTCAGCTTTTCGAACAGCTCCTTTCTGGTGAAGTCGGATTTGAACCAGATGAGGTCGTGTCGCGTTACGCCCGTCCGGTGTGACAACATGTCGTGCAGAGTGACGTTGTTGTTCAGCTCGTCGTTGTAGAACTGGATCGTGGGCACCGATTGCCGGATCGGCTTATCCCAGGTGAGCTTTCCCTCCTCCACCAGCATCCCCGCGGACACCGCCGTGAACAGCTTGCTGTTGGAAGCGATCTGGACCAGAGTGGTCGGCGTGAACGGAAGCTTATTCTCATAGTCGCGATAGCCGTATCCTTTGGCGAAGACCAGCTTGTCGTTCACAACAATGCCTACGCCGATCCCTGGCGTATTCCAATCCTTCAGCGTTTGCTCCATGTAGGAGTCAAAACCTTGCAGCTTGCTGGTGACGTCCGCTTCCTGGGCCGAAGCAGCGCGCCCAAAGGTCATCAGCGCCACGATGAGCCCAAAAATACGAGCAGAATTGGTCAGGCGAGCCGAGCAACGATTTGCGCCGGAAGACATTGGATCTCCTTCGTAGTCAGAATCGCGTTTTTAAACTCGAAAACGGCAGCCATTCTACATCCATTTCGCGCGTCCGACGACATCTCTACACGCGACCTCTCGCATTCCGTCCTGCATCGTGCTAGCGTACCTCGTGTTTAATCAGCAACAATTTCTAGTCGCAACAAAACCGCTGCATTCCCATGACTGAACATCGCAGACATCACGACCGCCTGGAAGAGTTGCGCAAGTTGAACGCCGAAGCCGAAGCGGGCGGCGGAGCAGAGCGCCGTGAACGCGAGCACAAGCAGGGCAAGCTCAGCGCCCGCGAACGCATTGACTTGCTGCTCGACGAAGGCTCCTTCGAAGAGCTCGACAAATTCGTGCGCCATCACTCGCACGATTTCGGCATGGAAACGCAGCGCCCGCCGGGTGATGGTTTTATCACCGGCTACGGCCGCATCGATGGCCGCCTCGTGTATGTCTTCGCGCAGGACTTTACGGTTTTCGGGGGCTCGCTCTCCGAAGCGAACGCCTCGAAGATCACGAAAATTATGGATCTGGCGATGCGCGCCGGCGCACCTGTGATTGGCCTGAATGATTCCGGCGGCGCTCGAATTCAAGAAGGAGTGATGTCGCTTGCGGGCTATGCCGACATTTTTCTCCGCAACACTCTGGCCAGCGGCGTGATTCCGCAGATTAGCGCGATTATGGGACCTTGCGCAGGCGGCGCGGTTTATTCCCCGGCCATCACGGATTTTATTTTTATGACCCGCGACACGTCTTACATGTTCGTCACCGGTCCGGACGTCATCAAGACCGTAACGCATGAGGAGGTGACCAAGCAGGAGCTTGGCGGCGCGATGACGCACAACGAAAAAAGCGGCGTTGCCCATTTTGTTTCACGCGATGACGCCGAATGCCTCTCCATGATTCGTGAATTGCTCGGCTACCTGCCGTCGAATAATCTCGACGACCCTCCGCACCGGGCTTCGAGCGACCCTTGGGACCGCGCGCATCCCGCGCTCAACGCGCTTGTTCCCGAAGATCCGCAGAAACCTTACGACATCAAACACGTTGTCCACGCAATCGCGGACGACGCCGAATTCTTCGAAGTCCACGAACACTTCGCAAAAAATATCGTCGTCGGCTTCGCGCGACTCGACGGAAACACGGTCGGCATTGTCGCCAACCAGCCGGCGTTCCTTGCCGGCGTTCTGGATATCACTGCGTCCGTGAAGGCCGCTCGTTTCGTTCGTTTCTGCGATGCTTTTAATATTCCGCTCATCACCTTCGAGGATGTTCCGGGATTTCTACCCGGCACACAGCAGGAGTTCGGCGGGATCATCAAACACGGGGCGAAGCTGCTATTTGCCTTTGCCGAAGCTACAGTGCCAAAAATCACGGTTATTACGCGCAAGGCCTACGGTGGCGCGTACTGCGTGATGGCCTCAAAACACATTCGAACCGACATCAATTATGCGTGGCCCACCGCGGAAATCGCAGTGATGGGCCCCGAAGGCGCTGTGAATATCGTCTACCGGCGCGAAATCGACCGCGCGCCGGATTCGGACCGCGATAAAATCCGCCGCGAGAAAATAGACGACTTCCGCGAGCGTTTCGCGAATCCGTATGTGGCCGCCGAACGCGGCTACATCGACGCCATTATCGAGCCCGCGCAGACTCGCGCCAAACTGATCGCCGCCCTGCGCTCGCTTGAAAACAAACGGGATACCAACCCGCGCAAAAAGCACGGCAATATTCCCTTATGACCCTGGGTCGCCAAAGCTGGTACGGAACAGCCGGCCGAAGCTGGCTTTTTGCGCATAATTCCGGTAGGATGCCCTGTTTTTGGCTCATCGTCATTATTCGAATATATATCGGAGAACGCTATGCCTAAGAACGCTCCAAAGACGAAGACTTTGATCGAATCGCTAGACGCTCTAATCGAAAAGCATCACCTGTTGAAGCATCCCTTTTATCAGGCGTGGACGCAGGGCAAGCTCTCGAAGGATTCACTCGCCCTCTACGCGGAGCAGTACTACCAGCATGTGCGGACCTTCCCCGAAAATTTGAAGCAGCTCGCGGCCCGCTCGAACGGCGACGCGAACCTTCATGCGCTGGTAAGCGAAAATCTGGCCGAAGAGCTCGATCCAGGCTCGCCGCATCCGATGCTGTGGAGGCACTTCGCGCAATCGCTAGGCGTTAGCGAAGCGTCGATCGAAGACGCGCGTCCGCTGCCGGGGATTGCGGCGCTGCTGGATACTTATGACGAAGTAGCCTCGCAAGGAACGAAAGCGCAAGCCGTGGCGGCCTTTTACGCTTACGAAGCCCAGGTCCCCGAAATCGCCACCCAGAAAATTTCCGGCCTGCGCCGGTTTTACGGTATTACTGAGCCCCGCGCGCTGGCTTATTTCGGCGTCCACGAAGAAGCTGACGTTCGGCACCGGGCCGCCTGGCGCGAATGGCTGGCAAAACAAAAGGACGCCGACACCGTAGCGGTGCTGTGCGCCGCTGAGCGCAGTTTGAAAGCGCTCTGGGGCGCGCTGGATGCTGTGTATCCGCAAGGCTGCGCATCCAAAAACTAATCGGGTAGCTTCGAAGATTCGATAAATCGAATCAGAGGACTTTTGGCCGCGGGTTTTTGCGCACTCCACCTTCAACCGTCAGCTCTCTTTCTTAAAAACTTTCACTCCTGCGGATCCTCCAATGAATGCTTCGGAAGCGTATCTCAGAAACAATCCGTGCTCGACGACTCCGACCACATGGTCGAGGTGGTGCGCGATCTCCTTGGGGTCCTCCATGGGGCCGAAAGCGCAGTCAAGAATGTAATGCCCGCCGTCGGTGACGTACGGTTTTTTATCGGCACCTAGTCGCAAAGCTGGTTTGCATTCCAGCTGAGTTAATTTCTTCTGGGTTGCCTGCCAGCCGTAGGGAACAACTTCCACTGGAACCGACACCAGCGAGCCAAGTCGCTCAACAATTTTCGTTTCGTCCGCAATGACTGCCATGCGCTTGCTTGCCGCAGCGACGATTTTTTCGCGTAACAACGCGCCGCCGTGCCCTTTGATAAGGTAGAGCGGCCCGAGCAGCACTTCGTCCGCGCCGTCGATGGTCAGATCGATTTCCGTGTGATCCGCGAACGTGGTGAGCGGAAGGTTCAGAGTCCGCGCTTGCTCCGCGGTTCCCTCGGATGTGGGAATTGCGGTGATTCGAAGATTTTCTTCCGTCGCTCGGCGGCCGAGCGCGCTGACCAGAAAAGCAGCCGTCGAGCCCGTTCCCAATCCGACCACCATGCCGCTTTCAACGAGCTTGGCGGCGGCTTCAGCAGCAGCTTTCTTCCATTCGTTTTGTTGCGATAGATTCATCGGCGCATTTATTATTCCGGCGGGTCCGGCGACGGACATCATAGCCGGACGAGCGGCCCTTGCCAACCTCAAGAAGCCGCACGAAACCCAGTTCGCGAAGAATCAGGCGGTGATTTGCGGCGTGGAGACTCGGGAGAAACAAGATGCTAGAATTCCCGGCTGCTATGGCAAAAGCAAAATGTTCAAGAAAATCCTAATAGCCAATCGCGGCGAGATTGCCGTACGCATTCTGCGCGCTTGCAGAGAACTCGGCGTGGGCGCTGTCGCAGTCTATAGCGACGCGGACCGTGCTTCGCTGCATGTGCGCCTTGCCGATGAAGCGTATCCCATTGGCCCCTCACCCTCTCGCGAAAGTTACCTTGTTATCGAAAAAATTATTAGCGTAGCGCGGTCTGCCGGATGTGACGCCATTCATCCGGGGTATGGATTTCTGGCCGAAAATCCAGGGCTTGCGCGCGCCTGCGCGGATGCGGGTGTCACGTTCGTTGGCCCGTCACCCCAGGCGATGGAAAAGCTCGGCTCGAAAACCGAGGCACGGCATTTGGCGCGTGAGGCGGGCGTGCCCACAGTCCCTGGCACACTCGATCCGATCGAAAAAATGGACGATGCGCGTAGCGCAGCTCGGGAGATAGGCTACCCGGTTGTGCTGAAGGCAGTTGCAGGCGGCGGCGGAAAAGGTATGCGCCGCATCGAACGCGAAACGGAATTCGCCTCGGCCTGGCGCGACGCTTCTTCGGAAGCGCAGAATGCATTTGGCGACGGGCGTCTCTACCTCGAGAAATATCTTTCGCGGCCGCGGCATATTGAGATTCAGATTCTTGGAGACCGTCACGGCCACCTGGTGCATCTCTGCGAGCGTGAATGTTCGGTGCAGCGGCGATATCAGAAAGTAATCGAAGAAGCGCCCTCACCGGAAATGACGCCGGAGTTGCGTCGCGCGATGGGCGATGCCGCCGTGAAACTCGCGCAAGCGGGCGGCTACACGAATGCCGGCACTGTAGAGTTTCTGGTGGATGCGGATCGCCGCTTTTACTTCCTTGAGATGAACACGCGGCTCCAGGTGGAACATCCGGTGACGGAACTGGTTACTTCGTTGGACATCGTGAAACTTCAGATTCGAATCGCTTGCGGTGAGCCGCTACCGTTTGCGCAAAAGGACGTTACGCTGCGCGGCCATGCAATTGAATGCCGGATTTATGCCGAGGATCCCGACAATAAATTTTTTCCATCCCCCGGGAAAATCCTCGACTGGCGCCCGCCCGCGGGTCCCGGGATACGGCTCGACGATGGAGTGTACGGCGGCTGGACCGTGTCGAACGAATACGACCCCATGCTCGGAAAATTAATCGCGTGGGGTGCAAACCGCTCAGAAGCTATCGCACGTCTACAGCGAGCGCTTTCGGAGTTTTACGCAAGCGGAATAAAAACAAACGCCGGACTTTTTCGGCGAATTCTGGCGACGCGCGATTTTCAAATGGGCGATATATACACGAGCTGGTTGGACGATTTTCTTTCCAAGTCGTCGAATAGCGCGATCGTGGCCTCCGCCGACAAGGAAGCTATTTCGCGCGAACGAGACGCGGCAATAATCACCGCCATCCTTTGGCACATGAAGCGCAGTGCGGATTTCTCAAAGAACAAATCGGCACCGGCTCGCGCCGAGTCGCGCTGGAAGCTTGAAGGAAGGCTGGAGCAACTGAACGGCGAGATTGAGCGGTAGGAGATGGATCCGAGAGACCATAATGAGATGTGAAATTGAACTAGACGGAAAATTGCGCAGCGTTGAAGTAATTCACAGCGGTGAACGCGCGCGCTGGACCGTTGATGGAAGCGAGCTTGATGCGGATGCGGTGGAAGTGTCGCCGGGCATTTACTCGATTTTGATCGGAGGGAAATTGTTTGAAGCGCGCGTGGAGGCCAAGGGCGATTCCCAACTCCGCGTAACCGTTGCCGGCCGCGAATACGAAGCGACGATTCGCAACCCCCGCAAATGGAAGCGCGACCGCGCGGCGGGTGCCGAAGCCGAAGGGCGGCAGCAGGTGACCACGCCTATGCCGGGGAAAATCGTGCTCGTGTTGGTGAAAAGCGGCGAGGTGGTGGAGGTGGGACAGGGAATCGTAGTGGTAGAAGCGATGAAAATGCAGAATGAAATACGTTCGCCAAAGTCCGGCACGGTCGAACGTTTGCTTGTAATAGAGGGTCAGACCGTGAATGCCGGCGAAGTGGTTGCCATCGTGGAATAAGACTCCAATTCAAAGAATCTTCAGGCTTGCGCTAGATTCTCAGGCGCGCGTTTGAATAGTTGCATCGTAACAAGACCTCCTCTTATCAGCCGTCGGCGTTTACCTTTAGGTTCGCTTTGCCTTTACAGACCCTTCCCAACTTTCCCGAAGGCTGCCAACATGAATTGTCAAAGAAAACCGGGTTCGTAAAGCCCGGAAGGCGCAGGGGGGAAGCGAATGTTTCACGTCATTCTTATCTGGATGGTGGGCTGGTTAGTGCTGGGCATAGCGGCTGTCGGCTGGGCTATGCTGTGCGGCGTAACCGCTCACTGGGGTGAGAAAGAGGGGCTTTCGTTCTGGCAGACCTTCGCACTTTGTCTTTTCTTGACGCCGCTCGCAGGGGCGGTAGTGGTGCTTGCTTTCAAACCTCCGCGGAGTGGCCGTTCCTTAGCAGAAACAGCAAGCCGCGGCTAAGCTGGATCCACGATGTGCATTTCACTGTAGCGGTTCTCTCCCAGCACATTTCCAAATTGTTCCGCTAAATCCCAATTTGATTTGAATTCTGAGTGATCGCTAATTCGAAGCAGGCAGTTTGCCGGCCGATTCGAGGATCTGTCGCGCAAGATAATTGGTAACGTGCGCTTCATCGCGCCCTTCAATCATGTAGGCCGAGCGAAGGAGTTGCTCTTTGCGATTGCGCATCATGTCGCGAATGGACTGCTGCACTTGGGGATCAGAGAGCACCCGCTGCCCGGCAGCTTCTTTGGCGATCATTTTCAAAATGCGGTAACCGCCTTGAATCGCAATCGGCGGGGTCACTTCTCCAGGTTTCATCCCCAGCACGGTCTTCTTCAGCGCCGGGTCAGAGCGATTCAGCGCGGACTCCGGGACGAATCCCAGATCGCCTCCGGTTGTTGCGGTTGAATCCTCGGAATAATCCATGGCCAACTGGCTAAAATCGGCGCCCGCGGCGAGCTTTTCCTCAAGAACCGACACCTTGTGTTTGGCTTCGGCATCGGTGGTCGCCTTGTCGTTCTTGCGGTTGTGAACGGAGGCATCCGCATGCGGCGTGACCACGATTTGCGCGATATGATATTGCGGCTCGGCGACGTTGAACTGCGCGCGATTTTTATTATAGAAGTCGGTGACGTCCTGATCGGTAATCGAGATTTTCGCGATCACTTCGCGGTTCAGCAGCTTCTGCACCGAGAGTTGACGCCGAATGTCACTCTTCAGATCGTCAACGGTCAATCCCGTGTCTCGCAGCTTTTTCTGGAATTCCTCTTCGGTGTAGGGGCTTTTCGATTCCGTGAATTTGTCTTCGACTTCGGCGTCGCTGGCAATTAAATTCATTTTGCTCGCGCGCTCAAGAAGGATTTCGTTGTTGATCAGTTCATCCAGGATGCTGAGCTTCAGGGAAAGCGCTTCTTCCTGGGAAGGCGCGGGAGCCTCGGCATTCACGCGCGTGCGAAAATATTTGTCCACCTGCGCGCGCGGAATCTCTTTGCCATTCACAGTGGCCCAAACATCCGGCCCGGGTGTGGCTTCTTTCTTGCATGAGGCCGCAAAAACACACGCCGCGGCCGCCATGAGGATTAGGATTGTCCGTTTCAAGCGGAACTCCTTCGCAGGAGGCTTCAAGCAGCCTTTTTCACCAGGCCTGAACGAATGCAAGAAGTGCAGACGCGAATATGCTTGTGCACGCCCTTGATCACGGTCTTCACTCGCCGGAGATTTGGATTCCAGCGGCGCCGCGTCACATTGTGTGCGTGGCTGATCGTATTTCCAAAGCGCGGCTTCTTGCCGCAAAGTTCACATACCATTGCCATTGTCGCCTTGCTCCAGACAGAAAAATTCGAATAACGTGAGAGTTAATGCTACCAGAGATTGTTCTAGGCGGGAAGCGATTTGCCGGATCGCACCGCCTGACGTGAAGCATTCTCATACAGGCTCTCTACTACATAAAATCGTCTGGAAAATTGGACGCGCGGGTTATATTGTAGCTCTTCCGACTGGGACAGAAAAGGCACTGGAGATTCGCCTCTTGCGCACACCTCGCAGAAAGACACGGAAGATTGGGCACCTCTGCGCAATTTCGAGAAGGTGGCAGATCGTTATTTTCATTGCTGCAATCTTCTTGGCGTGTCCGTTCAGTAGGGCGCAGAAATTCCATGGCAGCCTTCGCGGTATCGTGCAAGATGCGAGCCAGGCACGCATCCCGTCAGCAAACATTGTGCTGCGTGTAGCCGAATCCTCGGTGGAAGTCCACACCGCTAGTGACGAACAAGGAGAATTCCGCGTCGACAATCTTGTCCCGGGAACCTATCAGTTGGTGGTGAACGCGAAGGGTTTCGCGGAGGCGCGCTCGGATGTGTCTGTACTGGTCAGCTCCGTGCGGGATATCACCATTACTTTGCAACCAGGCGCGGTGCAGCAGACCGTGAATGTGCAGGGGCAGGCTTCTTCCGTCACTACCGAACCGATCGATCTGGCGAGCGCCGTTCATCAGGGAGTAGTCACGCAGCAGGATCTACAAACAATTCCGCTGGCGGCCCGCAGTTTCGCCAATATCGCTTATTTGGTTCCGGGAACTGAGCCAGTTGAGCCATCTGATCCCACCAAGGCGCGTATCACGGCAGTATCAACCGGCGGCAGTTCAGGGCTGAACAATGAGCTCTCCGTCGACGGCGGCGACGATTCCGACGATTACATCGGCGGCTTCCTGCAAAACTTTTCACCCGATACCATTCAGGAATTCGCCGTGCGCACCGCGCAGGAAGACGCCGACACCGGCCGCACCACCGCAGGCTCCGTTGTGATCACTACCAAGCGCGGAAACAACGAATGGCACGGCGACGAGGCGTTCTATGAGCGCGCGGCAGGGCTCAACGCGCGCTTTCCCATCGAAAATCCCCCTCCTAATCCGAAGCAGCCGTTTTCACGACAGAATTATGTGGGCACTATCGGCGGCCCCATCGTGCGCGACAAAGTCTGGTTTTTTTCGTCGTTCGAATACGTACACGAAGACGCCAGCATCGCCTACAGTCCGGCCAGCCAGACACAATTCAACGCGCTAGCGCAGCTTGCGGCGCAGGGCTTGGTGGACGTGAACGGCACAGTGGTTAACTCCATCGCCGTGCCCAATTCTGTGCCGGTTCCGTTTCGCGACTATTTGGGCACCGTTCGATTTGATTGGGCGGAGTCTGCGCGCTCACGATGGTTCTTGCGTGCGGCCATCGACAACTACATTACGCACAACGCCGGGGTGCAGCAGGCCGCTCTGCCTTCCACTGGGGCTGAGGCGCACAACAACTACATGAACTTGGTCGTCAGCAACCAGTTTACGTGGAGTCCCACCTGGGTTGGCTCGTTTGTGCTCGGCGCCAGCGGGCTCCACCTCACCGAAGCGCGCAACTCAGACCTTGGTTTTGCTCTTGCGTTTCCTTTCACCGCCACCTCCGCCACCATATCGGGTCTGGAAACGTTTGGCGACAACCAGTTCCTCACACCCATCACCGCGTTCCCAGTTCTGCGCAATCAGGAGAAGTATCAGTTCCGCTACGATGTCACCCATACGGTTGGAGCTCACTCATTCCAATTCGGCGTGAACTTCATCCACGAGCCGGTTCTGGACGGGGCGTTGGCGGCTAACGCGGAAACATTGGTGACATTCCCAAACGATCCGAGTTTCTATCTCGGGAATCCGGCGCAGTTCACCGCGGATCTGGCTGCGGGAAGCGCGACCGTTCCCGCGGGCGATGGCAGTTTTTCGCAGAACGTGCAGCGCCTCGGGTTATACGCCGAGGACTCTTGGCGGATCACGCCCCGGCTCACGGTGAACTACGGCTTGCGCTATGACCGGAGTTTTGGCCTGTTCACTGCATCTGACCGGAACCAATTGCAGAATCCTGCGTTCGTAACGCTCCAAGCTCTTCAGATTCCGCTCATCAAGGGGGCTCCGCATGATTTCGACTGGGCTGTCGGTCCCCGACTGGGCATCGCATATTCGCCCGGACAATCTACAAATACGGTGATTCGCGCGGGCATCGGGATCTACTCGAACGATCTCGCTCAGAACGGTTGGGTGCCCGCGCTACAAGCTGTGAACCAAGCTCTGCCCGGCCCGTGCACGTATAACAGCGGTTCGCAGACCCTCCAGGGCGCCGGATGCCTGCCTCCTGCGTCTTCCACCGGCCCTATCGGTACCGTCAGCGGAGCCGGCGCCATCATTGCGCCCGGATACAAGACGCCGTATGCGCTCCATGTTACCGGCGGCGTCCAGCACGCCTTCAATTCGAATTGGATGATCAGCGCCGACTATATACATGAGCAGGGAAACCACGGCTTTCGGCGCTATCAATATCAAGCGGGCTTCACGCTGTTTTCGCCTCTGTTTTCCCCAGGCCAAGGCTGTCCTGCTTCTGAAGACGTTATCGACTGCCAGAGAAATAATGTGCCAAACGTCACCGTTTTCAAGTCGGACAACCGCTCGAGCTACAACGGCTTACTCATTCACTTGCAAGGAAACGTATCGCGGCGGTTCAATCTGATTGCGAATTACACTTTATCGCGGGGCTCCACGTGGGGCTGCATTCTTGGCGAGCTTTTTGATTACGTGAACGGTGTTTGCAATCCGCTGAAGCCGTTTGGAAAAGGGGATTACGGTCCGTCAGGTGAAGATGTGCTGAGCCGTTTTGTTCTGGCCGGAACGCTGAAAATCCCCGGCGGGTTCGAATTAACTACGCTGACGCAAGCAGAAAGCGCCCGGCCGTTTACTTTGACCACCACCGTTCCAGTCACTGGGCTTGGTGACGGCTTTGACGACCGCGCGGTAGTGAACGGCGTTCCGACTAGCCTGGATGAATTCAGAGGAACTCCTTACATCCAAGTTGATTTGCGAGTGAGCCGGCCCATCCATTTCCGCGAGCGTTGGACATTAACGCCGTTCATCGAATTCTTCAATCTCTTCAATCGCAACAATCCAGGCGCGAACTACGTGACGGATGTCGGCGCCCTGCCCGTTCCTCAAAGTCAGGTGGCAGCCGGAAATATTACGGACATCTGCACGAACTCAGCCTGCACCACGACGAAACCAATTACGAGTCTTAATCAATTGCGCGTAGCCGGCGGCGCCTTGGGAGACTTCTTCGGCCCGGGCACCACGGTCGGAATTCCGTTCGCCGCGCAAATAGGCGCTCGCCTCACTTTCTGAACTGCCCGCCGGCAGAGCTTTTTAGGTATGCTATGCACTGACTGGGAGGTGTGTCTTGGTGCGAATTCTCCGGTTTAGCCTGGTGGTCTTTGCTCTTCTGATTCTTACTTTGAGCGCGCGTGTTAGTGACGCACAGCAATATCCCGTCAGCACCTACCAGGAAATGCAATGGAGGATGATCGGTCCGTTCCGGGGAGGAAGGACCCGCGCTGCGATTGGCGTGCCGGGCCAGCCGAATGTTTTCTACGTGGGCCAGGGCGACGGCGGTGTTTGGAAATCGGACGACTATGGCCGCACCTGGAATCCGATATTTGAAGATCAGCCCTCCCAATCGATTGGCGCTATTGCCGTGGCTCCGTCGGACCCGAACATTGTTTATGCCGCTAGCGGCGAGGGTTTGCAACGGCCGGACCTTTCTGTGGGCGATGGAATTTACAGATCTGCGGACGCCGGAAAAACCTGGACTCACCTCGGCTTGCGCGATGGCCAGCAGATTCCGGCGTTAGCCGTAGATCCGCGCGATCCAAATCGTGTTTTCGCCGCGGTGCTGGGACATCCTTATGGACCGAACGAAGAGCGCGGAATCTTTCTCTCCGTGGATGGCGGGCAGACCTGGAAGAAATCACTCTACAAAGATCAGAACACAGGCGGTTCGGACGTTCAGATCGACCCCACAAACCCGGACGTGATGTACGCCTCTATGTGGAAAGTCCGGCAAGGTCCCTGGGAAGACGGAAATGAGTACAACAAGACCGGCGGCGGCCTTTTCAAGTCCACCGACGGCGGGAGCACTTGGCATCCGCTCACAGGCGGTCTGCCGAAGAGCATAGTGCAGATCTACGTGGCCATCTCTGCAAGCGAGCCAAGCCGCCTGTATGCCACCGTAGGCACAACGGAACGCGGCGACTATTCTTCGGGTGTAGGCTTGGGCGTTTACCGCTCCGATGACGCCGGTGAAAACTGGCACAGTGCGACAACCGATCCGCGTCCTGCTTTCCGCATCGGCGGCGGCGATTTGCCCGTGCCGAGGGTGGATCCGAAGAACCCTGACGTGGTGTACAGCACAAGTATCGTGACCATGCGTTCGTCAGACGGTGGGAAAACCTGGGTAAGTTTTCGCGGAGCACCCGGAGGCGACGATTATCAAAACATCTGGATTAATCCCGCCGACCCGAAAATTATTCTGCTCGTTAGCGATCAAGGTGCGCTGGTAACAGTCAATGGCGGACAAACGTGGAGTTCCTGGTACAACCAGCCGACCGCACAGCTCTACCACGTCGGAGTCAGCAATGAGTTCCCTTACCGTGTTTGCAGCGGGCAGCAGGAAAGCGGATCGGTGTGCATCTCCAGCCGCGGAAACGATGGTGAAATCAATTTTAGGGATTGGCATCCCGTGGGTACCATTGAATACGGATACGTCGCACCCGACCCTCTCAATCCCGAAATCGTCTATGGAGCCGGCAGAAAGGAAGTCACCCGATTTTACTGGAGTACCGGGCAGGTAAAAAACGTGACGCCGATTCCCGACAGTGGGCCAAAGTACCGGGCCGACCGCACACAGCCAATCATGTTCTCGCCCGTTGATCCCCACGTTCTCTATTACGCCACGAACGTTCTATTCAAGACCACTGATGGCGGAGAATCATGGCAAACCATCAGCCCCGATCTGACGCGCGAAAAACCGGGCATCCCCTCAAGCCTGGGCGATCTGGCCGCAGAGGACAAAAAAGCCGAGACGCAACGCGGGGTGATCTACGCTCTTGCGCCGTCTTTCAAAAACCTGAACACAATTTGGGCTGGAACCGACGACGGCCTGTTCTGGATAACGGTTGACGGCGGGAAAAATTGGGCGAATGTCACTCCTCCGGAGCTGATTCCGTGGAGCAAGGTGACGCAGATGACTGCGTCGCATTTTGACGACCAGTCCGCGTACGCTTCCGTGAGCCGCTTCCGTATCGATGATCTCCATCCTTATGTTTACCGCACGCACGACGCCGGTAAGACCTGGCAGCTAATCATTAAAGGTCTGCCCGATAACGCCCCGGTTGACACTGTGCGGGAAGACCCGGTCCGCAAAGGTCTCATCTTTGCCGGCACCGAAACCAGCGTCTGGGTTTCGTTCGACGATGGCGATCACTGGCAATCCCTGCAGCAAAATTTGCCGCATTCGTCCATGCGCGACCTGTGGATTCACGATGATGACTTAATCGTAGCTACTCATGGACGTTCTTTCTGGATCCTCGACGACATTTCTCCGCTGCGCCAAATCGATACCACGACAACAAGCGCGGATGCATTTCTCTTCAAGCCGGCCTCCGCCTACCGAGTCAAGCGCGACACGAACACCGATACTCCGATACCGCCCGATGAACCGTCAGGCCAAAACCCTCCTGACGGTGCGATCATTGATTACTCTTTGGGGCAGTCGATTAGCGGGCCTGTAACTCTAGAGATTCTCGACTCACGAGGAACCGTGGTTCGCCGCTATGCGAGCACCGATAAGCCAGATATGACCCAGGAGCAACTCGAAAACCAATTGATCCCACTCTACTGGTTGCGCCCGCAAAAAATACTTGCAGCAACTCCAGGAATGCATCGATGGGTTTGGGATCTGCATTACCCGACGCCGGATTCCACGAGGCACGAGTATCCGATTGCAGCGGTTCCTCATGACACGCCGCGATTGCCGCTTGGCCCTTCTGCACTTCCAGGTGATTACACCGTCAGGCTCGCCGCAAATGGACGCAGCTTCACGGCGCCCTTCACCGTAAAAATGGATCCACGCGTGAAAGCATCCGCCGCAGACCTGGAGCAACTATTCCAAAGGCAGAGCCGTCTCGCGTCCATGATGACTGAAAGCACCCGTGCGATCGCGGAAGCGCACTCGCTCCACGAACAACTCGAAAAACTCTCCAGCCAGGCAAACGATCCTTTGCTTGCATCGTTCAAGGATCTCGACAAGAAGGCTTCGGCGGTTTTGGCAGGCTCTGCTGGCGATGCTGCGATGGGACCAAGCCTGACAAGCGTCAATGGTTCAGTGACGGCCCTTTACGCCGAACTAGATCGTGCGGATTCAATCCCAACTTCAGCGCAAACGGAAGCAGTAGCGAAAATCGAGAAAGATTTCTCGGCTGTGGTGAAGCAATGGGACGACTTAAAATCGCAGGACCTGGCGGCGCTCAATCGCCAGCTTCGCAGCGCGAATCGCCCGGAACTTCACCTCGATTCACACGGCCGGTCCGATGAAGGCGAGGATCAAGATATAAACTGACCTTCATTGGCGACGTCTCAGCGTCACTCGCAGCACCGGCGCGGCACGAATCACTTGTCCAGCCCTAGCCAACTGCTACAATTAATTAAGAGTGGGCGTGTAGCTCAGCTGGGAGAGCACCTGCTTTGCAAGTA
>JBEKSN010000011.1:0-32395 GCA_049517055.1 Candidatus Acidiferrales bacterium
ACCAAAACGCTTCGGACATGCGCGCCGACCTGAAGCGCCTTAATCGCGACACGGCCACCGGCCGCATCACGGCGCAGACCTCAGCCTTTGAGGAAGCGCCGGACAGATTATCGAATTCGTCCACAGGCACGCCGGCACAGGCGTCCTCTGGGCGGCGGAGCGCAACGTCACTCGCCGCTGAGAGAGAGCTCGCATCAGGCGCGAGGCCGCTTTCATCGGTCCCTGCCACGCCATCGTGGCGGCGATTTGTTCCGTGGGCCTTGTCTGCGGCGCTGACCGTTGCACTGCTCGTCGCACTCTTCGCCTGGCGCCAAGCATCCCAGCTCCCCGCGCTGAAGCCCGTGGAACTCTCTCTGTGGATTCCGCCCGAACATCCGTTGGATACCATCGACGGAGCGGCCGTGGCCATTTCTCCGGATGGATCGCGATTGGCCTATGTAACCCGGGATCAAGGATCAAATTTAGGCAAGCTCTACGTACGCGAAATGGACAACAAAGACGCGGTGCTGCTCGGCGGCGCCGGCGCAGCAACCGTCCCGTTCTTTTCTCCCGACAGCCAATGGATCGGTTTTTTCGGCGATGGAAAATTAAAAAAAGTTTCCGTTCGAGGCGGCGCACCGATTGTGCTGTGCAACGTGAACGGCTATCGCGGCGGAGCCTGGTCCGAAGACGGGACCATCGCATTTCCGCTGCAATTCACTTCCGGACTGTACCGCATCCCGGCGTCGGGAGGCACTCCGGAGGCGCTCACGCATCTGGATACACAGCGCGGTGATATCACCCACCGCTGGCCGCAATTCCTGCCAGGCGGCAAGGTGCTGCTCTTCACCGCATCCTCGGACAACAATTTTTTCGAGCACGCTCGCGTGGAAGCAATCTCGCTCGATAAGAACGACAACACCGACAAAGCCGCGCCTAAAGTTCTGGTGGAGAACGCGTATTACGGCCGCTTTCTATCCGGCGGTTACCTGTCCTACGTGTCTCAAGGCACGCTCTTCGTTGCGCCTTTTGACTCCAAAGAGCTGAAGATCGCCGCGACCGCCATTCCCGTTTTGCAGGGAGTGGATGCCGATCTCTCCAATGGCGCGGTGCAGATAAGCGTCTCGCGCACCGGCACCGCCGTTTATTTGGCCGGCGGAGCTTTGAAGCAAAACGTGACCATCGCCTTGCTCGACCGCAAGGGCAATTCCTCGCTGCTGATGGACGATCATCCGGACGCCGCCTCTCCGGAAATCTCTCCGGACGGAAAGCGTCTCGCCTTTCAATCCACCAACGGAATCTGGGTCCACGATATGGCGCGCGGCACAACGTCCGCTCTCACTCCCGGGGCTTTCGGAGCGACCTATCCGTCCTGGTCTCCCGACGGACAGTGGATCGCTTACGCGCATCCGCGCACCACCGGCAAAGGCACCGGGCAAGCCATCTACCGCAAACGCTCCGATGGGGGTGGAGAGGAAGAGCTTCTGACGCCCGATAGCGTTCTGAACGCCTACCCTTCCGGCTGGTCCCCGGACGGAAAGACTCTGGCCTTCTACCGGCTCTCGGAAAAGGATGGATCCTGCTGCGAAATATGGACTCTTACCCTTGGCGAAAACGGCAAACCAGAGCAACCGCGCCGATTTCTCGCGGATAGCAGCGGCACAGCCCGTTCGCCGCGCTTCTCCCCCGACGGCCGTTGGTTGGCATACTTCTCATGGGAGTCCGGCCTTCCCCAGGTCTATGTAGTGCCTTCTTCCGGCTCCGGAGGCAAATGGCAAGTTTCTACCGGTGGCGGCGTGGAACCACAATGGTCGAATACGGGCCATGAACTTTTTTACATCGGTGCCGGCGGCGGCACGATGATGGCAGTGCCATACACCGTGGACAAAAACGCTTTCCTGCCCGGCAAACCCGAAGTCCTGTTCACCGACAAATTCGAAAACCGCGCTCCCTTCACATCCTATGACGTCACCTCCGACGCCCAACACTTCGTGATGTTCCAATTTGCCGGCGGCCGCTCCGCCCCCTCCTCCGCCCCCACCGTAGTCCTAAACTGGCTCGACGAAGTTCGCCGCCAAGTCGCCGCCGGCCAAACCGACGCGGCCAAGTGAAGGGCAGAGTGCAGCGATGACGCTGTTCGCAGCCGGAAATAGCGAATCACCGGGGTGCTCTAGCCTCACCTAAAGACCGAATGGTAATTTCTTGCCGGATCCACTTGGCTGTTGTCCTCGCCAATTCCTGCATAATGCCGCCGTCGGTCTTGCCGGAATTCTTCAGCACGTGAAAGGAGTGATCGGCTGTTTCGATCACGTACAGTGTCACTCGCGCTCCGAGCTCGGCACAAATGGGTCGCAAGAGCTTGAGATCGGCGAAAGGGTCGCGGGTTCCCTGGAAGAAAAGCATTGGCAATCTGACATCAGACAGGTGCTCCGCGCGTTTTGTTCCCGGTTTATTCGGCGGGTGTAGAGGAAAACCGAAGAACACCAACCCGCGAAGTCCATCCAACGTATTTTGAGCGGCAGCGAGCGAAGTCATTCGCCCTCCGAGCGACTTCCCTCCCGCAAATAGCGGCAGGTCCGGAGCCGCCTCCGATGCAGCGCGCACCGCCGCAAGAATGGTAGCCGTGAGCACGGGTGGCCGATCGGGGATCTTCCGCCGCTGCTCGATGTAGGGAAACTGGAACCGCAATGTCGCAACTCTCGCAGCCGAGAGTTCGCTCGCGAGTGATTCCATGAACGGATGGGTCATTCCGGCGCCTGCCCCGTGCGCAAGCACCAATAAACTTTCCGCGTTCTGCGGACGCAGGAGAATCGCTGACACCTCACCCGCGTCTCGAACGGCAAAATGAATGTTCTCGCTGATCGACATTTTGACCTGAATGTGGGAATGAGAAGGGTGGCGGAGAGGGTGGGATTCGAACCCACGGTTGAGTTTCCCCAACACACGCTTTCCAAGCGTGCTCCTTAAACCGCTCGGACACCTCTCCGTTTTCTATTGCGGTTCAGGTTAGCACACTCACAATGTGTGCCGGAGATGGTTTTGTGTGTGTCCCGCGAGCAGGCGCGACTCGGACAGCCGCGAAGCTCCGTCACGGTAAGCGTTTGCATCCAGCGAGCCATAGCCCCGCTGGCCAAGTTGCGCCGCAAAGGTACTTTTAGACGGCTCTGCTCCAAAAGTCTGGAACAGGTTCCTGAAACCCGACCACTACTGCGGTTCGCTCCAGGTATTTCGACCGTTCGGCGACTACGCGGCATTCGTGCTCTTTCTGGTTTACTTTGTTGATGAGCAAGAGGCGTTGGCCACACCTCACCGGAGTCGTGAGCGTAATCAGTCCACCGCCGGCATTCACGCGGAGCGCCTCGGTCCCTTCGTGGAAAGGTTCGCTTTCCACTGTCCGTCCATAGACCAGCACCGGAAGATATACCCACAGGCGGTCACTCCTGCGGCGTTCTGGAATCCGGTCGCCGCCTTTGGACAAAATCCCGTCGTGGGCGCTCGCCAAAATCGGCTCTTGGGCTTCTTTCAAGAAGTTCCAAATCCCGCTCACGGCTTCCCTCGCTCCCGAAGTTTCGTATTTCATTCGATTGTAACCCAAGCACCGAGTAAAGGGGCCGTCGCGCCTTATGGAACGGACGAATGGGATATGAGTGTCACACTAGCTCTCGCTAATAGTTGCAGACAAGACCCCATTGCCGGATAATCCCAGAATCGGAGCGCTTTCCGCCCGTCCATTCATTTCTTATGATGAATTGTCCGCACTGCAGCACGGCAAACCCGGACTTCGCAACATCCTGCAAGGAGTGCAGCACTCCTCTCCTCTCCACCGGAGATATGAATTCAGAAACGGTTCAGATGGTCGATCCTGCGGCGATCACTCTTGGCAGCGATTTTGGAACGCGCTACCGCATTGAGTCGCTCTTGGGACAAGGCGGCATGGGGCGAGTCTATAAGGCCTACGACAAAGACCTCGATCGCACTGTTGCCATCAAGGTGGTTCGCGAGGGCGCTATCGGACAGGCCGACGCTTTAAGACGATTCAAGCAGGAGCTAGTGCTCGCCAGTAAGATTTCGCATAAAAATATTCTGCGCATTCACGATATGGGCGAAGTGGGCGGAGTGCGGTTCATCTCCATGGCCTACATCCAGGGAAAGGACCTGCAGCACATCATCCGGGAAAATCCGAAGATGCCGCTCGACCGCGTTTTGAAATTTTCCCAACAGATTGCGGAAGCGCTGGCGGCGGCGCACGCGGAAGGCGTCGTACACCGGGATCTGAAGCCGCAAAATCTTCTGATCGGAAATGACGATCAAGTTTTCGTTTGCGACTTTGGCTTGGCAAAATCTTTTGAAGATAACGCGATTGGCATGACCCGCACCGGAGCTTTCCTCGGCACTCCGCGTTACATGTCGCCCGAGCAAGTGGAAGGCAAGCCCGCGGATCAGCGCGCCGACCTCTACGCCTTTGGTTTGATCCTCTACGAAATGGTGACAGGGGACGTGCCGTTTACGGGCGAATCCACATTGAAGGTGATGTATCAGAGGATCCAGGAAAAACCAAAGAGCCCGAAGCTGATCAACGCGGACCTGCCGAATTGGCTGGTTCGCATCATCATGCGCTGCCTGGAAAAAGATGTTGCGGATCGTTATCAAAGCGCTTACGAAATTCTAGCTGACCTGCAAGGCGGCAAGACACCGTCGAGCAGCGGTGTTTCACGCAGCGGCTCCAGCATACAGATCCAGCTCCCGGAGTTCACCGGACGCCGCTGGGTATGGGCTGCTGCCGGCGGTGTTATGCTGATCGCTCTGGCATTCGCGATTCCGCCCGTGCGCCACCTGATCCTCCCTGGCGGCAGCGGATCCTCGAGCGTCTCTGGTGTCCCGCCCCTCGCAAGCGGCCGAATTATTGCTGTGCTTCCGCTCCAAGTGCTCGGCGACCCGACGCAACTCGGCTACTTGGCCCAAGGGATCGAGGAGGCGCTTTCGGCAAAATTATTTCAGTTAACTGAAGTGCATGTCACTACCGGTGAAGCCGTTACGAAAGTCGATCAGAAGCAGCCCCTCGAGAAGGTCGCTAGACAGCTTGGCGTGAACCTCCTGGTTCAGGGAACAGTTCAAGGGCAAGGCGATAAAATTCGCGTCGTCCTGAGTCTGCAAGATGCCGCCGCGGGCAAGCGCCGCTGGACCCACGAATTCGATGGCAACACCGGGGACCTCTTCGCGCTTGAAGATCAGATTTACAATCAATTGGTTTCGGCGCTCACGATCACCCCGACAAATGAGGAGCTTGCCAAATCCGTGGCGCGCCCCACGGATAACGTCGCGGCATATGACTATTACCTTCGTGGGCGCAATTCCCTGCGCGGAAACGACGCCAAGAGTATTCAGGCAGCCCTCGACTTCTACGATCAGGCATTGAAAGAAGACCCAAAGTTTGCGCTTGCATACACGGGGGTCGCCCAAGCCAGCTTGCGGATGTATACAATCAAGAAGGATGCCTTTTGGACCCAAAAGGCACTGGCCGCGTCGCAACAAGCTCAACAGCTCAACGATAAACTTCCGGAAGTGCACTGGATGCTCGGCGCCGTTTATCGCGCCACCGGCAAGTATCCGGAAGCAATCGCTGAACTGAATCGGGCTCAGGCTTTGGCGCCCAATTCAGATGACGTCTATCGGCGTTTGGGTAACGTCTATTTGGCTAGCGGTAACGCACCCCGCGCGATAGAAGCCTATCAAAAGGCAATCGACCTTAATCCCTACTACTGGATCAACCAAAATTCTCTCGGCTCCGCCTACTTTGAAGTCGGAGAATACGATAAAGCCCTACAGGCGTTCAAACAAGTTACCGTGCTAGAACCGGACGTCAATGCGGGATTCGAAAATGCGGGCGGCGTGCTGGTTCAGGAAGGCAAATACAGCGATTCAATTCCGTACTTGGAGAAGGCTATTCAGATTGAACCTGATTCTGGCGCCTACTCGAACCTTGGTACGGCCTATTTTTTCCTAAAGCGATTTGGCGAGGCCTCTCAGGCATTCGAGAAGGCTGTAGCGCTCAATCCAAATGACACCGTCGCGCTCGTAAATTTGGGTGACGCTTACCGCGGATCGGGACAAGCGGACAAGGCCAAGGATGCGTATCAGCGGGCCATCTCCCTTAGTTACAAGGAATTGCAGACGAATCCACAAGATGCAACAGTCATGGCGGAGATTGCACTAACGTACGCGAAGATTGGGAATCCTCAAGAAGCAGAAACCTTTATTCGCCGTGCTCGGGCGCAAGACAAGAAAGACGTCAACATAATCTATACGGAAGCCCAGATCAATGCCCTGACCGGAAAGTCGAGCCAAGCGCTCGCGCTGCTGGAAGACGCGCTCCAAAACCACTATTCCGCTGAAAATGCAGCGGTCGATCCGGATCTGGATAGTCTCCATAACAACCCGCAGTTCGACAACTTGATCAAGAAATATTCAACTAAGAAGCCATAGGTCAGCTGAGCAGGGGAGAAAAGCTTTCGCCCCCGAATAGCAGCGCGAGGAAAGCCCTGTCTGGGATTGATGCCACGAGAATCAGCGAGCTGAGGCCTCGCTCGCTGACCCGGTATTCAGGAGTAGGCGGCGAGACCACGCAAACCTAGATGATTGAAAACACGAGGGACAGACCTAGTCTAAACTCTGGGCCAACCGTCTTAGCTGACCTGGCTAGCGCCAATTACCTTCCAGCCCTTCCGCCCGCCGAATCCGAGGAGGAATAGGCCACCGACACCGAACAGCAGCAGCTCTGCCTCTGCAGGCTCGGGCGTTGCCACGTCTGTCCCAACTCCGTCGAACGGCTTGAGTCCAACGCAGCCATCGCCATCGCAGGTAGCAGCAAAGATGAGCTCGCTAGGTGTACTATTTGAGCTCGTCAAGCATCCGCCAGGGTTAAACGCATTCGGGGCGTCAGTGATCGCCACGATGTTGCAGGAGTAGAACTCATTTGGAATAGTAGGAGTGACATCGATGAACAGCGCGTCGAGAGTGGTGCTACCGTCATACGTAAATACGAGCGAGCTGTTAACCGACCCGTCGACCGTGATGGTATCACCTGAAAAGCACGAGGCAGAATTTTCACCAGGCGAGCACACTGGGTTGTCTTTCGGCGCGATAAGTTCCACCTTGGGATCTATAACGCCGCTGCCGTCCGCCCAAGCCATACCGGCGGAAACAGCCGCGAAAGCGACCAGAACCGCAAAACGCACCGCACCTTTAAACTTCATTCGAATCCTCCCCTAATAATTGCCTGCGCATCCTATTGCACATCCCGTGCCAAATCAAGCTCGGATTTCAATTCCGTAGGTCCTTTGTTTTCTTCGCGAATATTAAGCCTCTCCGGAGGCATAAATTGATTGTATGCAAACATTTGCGTATTACCGGAAACCATTAGCCTGAACGCGGCCCCTATTTGCGGGCTGCGTTAGAAGTCGGGTCTCTTTTCTAATGATGGATTAGGGGAACCGTGTCGCCACCACATCGCGTCAATCTATCACCTATACATCACCAATCGATCCTCTCGAGTGCAGCGGGACTTGGAATCGAGCCCCCTCTGATGGGAACCCCCACACTAAGAGAGAGGATTTTTCTCCGTTCTCCGCTCCCCTGCATGGAGCACGATTCCCCGGTTGAGTCATTCACAGGCGAGCTTGGAGTCATATCTCGTGCTTTGTGGAGGTCGCAGGTTGATCCTTCTTTCATATTGCCGAGGAAGTATGGAGCAATCACTCGCAGTGCTTGACATGCAGCTGTGCATGGGATAACACTCACCCGGAACCATTTGCGGGCACGGCATCGAACACCAAAATTGCGATCTAGACCCCGTAAAGAGGGGAGTCATGCTCGCGAAACAAACGCGCTAGCGGCCCAGGCAGAGGAAAGAACGCCGCCAGCCCAGATTGTAGCGGCACGCTTTACGGGGTTGTTAGGGATGCAATTGGGGCCACGATCTTCCGCAGAGGTGGAATTGCTCTCTCGCTCTGCCGTGGCGGAATTCTGCGCCGGTTCGTCATTAACCCAGCCAAGCAATAACGTCATTCCGAATCAAAAGGATATGCCGTGGTGCAAAACTTGATGCCGCCACCTCCTGAAAAACGGCTAACGTTCTTGGCGGTATCGCTCGGCGCGTGCCTCCTGCTGTGCCCTCCCGTGTCACACCCGCAGTCCGTTCAAGACGAACCCAATCGAACCGGAAACCCCGTTCAGGGAGAAACGACCGAAGATTACAATCGACGCCTGCAACAACTGAATCAATCGCTTGCAGCTCCTGCCGCGGATAGCGGGCAAGGTGAATACCGAATCGGCTCCCACGATCTCCTCGAGATAAATGTATTTGAGGCTCCAGACCTGAATCGCTCGCTCCGTGTCTCGGCCGGAGGCGAAATTTCCATGCCGTTGCTCGGCGCCGTTCAATCATCCGGCCTGACCGCCCGCGAGCTCGAAGGAACCCTTGAAGTACGGCTGCGCCAATACATGAAAGATCCGCACGTCGGTGTTTTCGTCACCACCGTCGAAAGCCATCCGGTCTCCGTTGTCGGTGCGGTCAAGAAACCCGGAGTCTTCCAAATTCGTGGCACCAAAACCGTGCTGGAGATGCTCTCCATGGCTGAAGGGCTCTCGGACGATGCCGGCGACGAAGTACTCGTCATGCGTGGCGCAGGCCTGCATTTCGGCTCGGATTCAAACGGCGGTAGCGCGAATCCCGCCTCGCAAAGCCCATCGCAAAAGCAAATGCCTGCTGGCGCGGCCGACGATCCGAGCTACAACGACACGATTAAAATAAATCTGAAGGATTTGCTCGAATCCGGAGACCAGCGATTCAATGTCGCCGTTTATCCCGGCGATATCGTCAAAGTAACCCGCGGCGGCATCATTTACGTGATCGGTGACGTGAAAAAACCCGGTGGATTCGTGCTCAAGACCGATCAAAATATGTCCGTCCTCAAGGCCATCGCGCTGGCGGAGGGCTTAAATGCAACCGCAGCCAAGAGCCGCACAAAGATAATTCGGACAGACGAAAAGACCGGGCAGCGCTTCGAATTCCCTATTGATCTGGGAAAAGTGCTCGCGGGAAAAACTCCCGATACTCCGCTGAAGCCCGCTGACATTGTATTCATCCCAAATAGCTCGGGAAAAACGATGCTTTATAAAGGAAGTGAGGCCGCCGTCGCAACTGCCAGCGGCCTGATCATCTGGCGCTAATGGATCCGGAAACCAAGATCAGCCTCTACGACACCACGCCCGCCGCGATCGCAAAGCGTCGTCCGCCCGCCGTTCCTTCGTTTGAAGCTGACGAAGCTGATAAAGTCCCCGACCTGCTCGAATACGGCCGTGTCATAAAGAAGCGTCGCGCTACGATACTCACGATCGCTTTTGTGGTTTTCACCATCGGACTCTTCGCGACCCTCAAGGAAAAACCCGTCTACCGCGCTCGCGTGCTGGTTGAAATTCAAAAGGAAAATCCGGACATCCCGACGCTGCAAGAGCTCTTTCAGGTCGAAAGCATTTCCGATACGTACCTCGAAACTCAGTATCGAATATTGAAAAGCGAGAATCTCGCGCGCCGCGTAATTGCCGATCTCAAGCTCGATCGGCTGACCGAATTCTCCCAACCTGCATTCTGGTGGGCTCGCCCGAAGCAGGAAGCTTCTTTATTGCCGGCCGTTGATGCCGTAGGAAATGTCTCTCCCGAGTCCGTAATCGACAATGAGGTGCTGAAGAAATTTCAAGATCGCCTCGATGTCGAGCCGCTGAAACGCAGCCGCCTCGTTGAAGTCAGCTTCGAGTCTAACGACAGAAATTTGGCTGCTCAAGTTGTCAACACGCTCGCCGCAACATACATTCAGCAAAATCTGGAAGCCCGCTGGCAGGCTTCGCAAAAGGCTTCTGAATGGCTGTCGCAGCAACTCCTCGGCATGAAATCCAAGCTCGAAAAGTCGGAAGACGACCTCCAGCAGTACGCTCGCGATAATGGACTTCTATTCCTCGAGACGGACAAGGGAACTTCTGAAAACATCGTGACCCAAAGGCTCCGCCAGCTGCAGGAAGAGCTCACCAAGTCGCAAGCCGACCGCTACGAAAAAGAATCGCTTTATCTGCTTGTGCAGCAGGGAGACTTCGCCTCTCTTCCAGGTGTATTCAACAATAAATTGATGCAGGATCTTACGGAAAAACTGGCGGAGCTCGAACGCGAACGCTCCCGCTTGTCTTCCATCTTCAATCCCGACTATCCGCAAGTAAGAGAAATCCAGAGCCAGATTGATGAATCGCAAGCTACCTTGTCGGGCGAACGCGAGCGTGCCGCGAAAGCCATTACCAACGATTACCGCGCTGCCGTCGGGCGTGAGAATATGCTGCAACAAGCTTTCAAGGACCAGCAACGCGAAGCAGACCTTATCGCTGAAAAATCCGTGCAGTACAACATTCTCAAGCGTGAAGCAGACACAAATAAGCAATTGTACGTGGGCCTGCTCGAAAAACTGAAAGAGACCGGCGTTTCCACCAGCATGAAAGCAACGAACATCCGGGTAATTGATCCCGCATACCCTCCCAAGAAACCCGATAGTCCTCGCATTCCGCTAAATCTGTCTCTGGCGCTTCTGTTGGGGCTGAGTCTCGGAATTGGCGCAGCTTTTTTGCAGGAGCATCTCGACAATTCGTTTAAGACCGCTGGGGAAATTGAGCGCTTTCTGCAATTGCCCGCGCTTGCATCTGTTCCCGCGATTGAATCTTCCACCAACGGCAATGGGCATGGGCTGTATGCACGCGCTCGCCATCTTGCCAATGACAAACATCGCAGCACAAGCATCGTTCCGTCTTGGAATCGAATCGAAGGCAATGGACAAAACACTCCCCTAGCCGAGGCGTTTCACGAGTTGCGTACCTCCGTTTTGCTTTCCACCGCAAAACATCCTCCGCGAACTTTGCTGGTGACAAGCGCCAAAGGTGGCGAAGGTAAAACCACTGTGGCCGCCAACCTTGCTGTGTCGCTCGCACAGTTGGGGGAAAAAGTGCTCCTCATCGATGCCGATTTGCGCCGGCCAAGCCTTCACAAGTTTTTCGGAGTTGCCAACACCTCTGGCCTCGTAAACTTCCTGACCGGAAGTCCGGATTGGCGTAGCCTGCTGTCCCAGGCGGCGCCCAATGGCCTCTTTGTCATGCCCAGCGGACCCGTGCCGCCCAACCCGGCGGACTTGCTCTCGTCCGAGTACATGCCCTTGCTTATCCGCGAGGCTACCAAGGAATACAAGTTCGTTGTGTTGGATTCTCCGCCGCTCCTGAATCTTGCGGACAGCCGCGTTCTTGCCACTCTGGTCGACGGTGTCATCCTGGTTGTGGGTGGAGGAATTACGCCCCGCGAGCTCGTTCATCGCGCTTATGCCTCCGCTGTCGACGCCGGCTCCCACGTTCTCGGGGCCACTATCAATTTTGCCGACGCCAAGAGTGATTATTATTCCTACGGGTACCACCAGGAAAATAATGGCCACAAAGGATGATGCGCGCGCTGCTAAATCTGTCTTTGAACCATCCCTAATTGACGCGCCTCTGCCGATACTGGTTCAGGTTTCTCTCACTCTTGGATTGGTGCTGGCGGTTCTCGCATTCGGCGGCACCGAGACAATTGCGTTTGCGATCGTTCAACTTCTTCTCTTCGGTGCGGCGGCAATCTTTGTCTCCGGCGCACCAGAATCCGCGTTTCGTCCAACTGCAAGGTCAGTTGTCGTTCCGGCGGTCTTAACCGGCGTGGTGCTGCTCCAACTTTGTCCCCTACCCGTATCCTGGCTGCATCGCTTTGCCGGTCGCGAAGCTTCCCTGGAGGGTGTTCGCACGGGCTACTTTAGTTTCGAACCTTACGCAACGCGCACTCATTTTCTGAATTTGCTCGCTTGCTTCGTCGCCTTTTACTTTGCTCAAATCGTCAGTCAAAATCGGCGCCGCAAGCAGTTCTTTATTGGTTCTCTTGTCGCTCTCGGAGTCTTTGAAGCTTTCTACGGTTTGATTCAGTACCTGACCGGCTGGCAACAGATCTTCACCTACGTGAAAAAGTTTGACCTCGCAGAAGCTACCGGCACTTACATTAATCGGAACCATTACGCAGGCTTGCTCGAAATGATTCTCCCCTTCAGCTTGGCTCTTGTTTTTTACGAATATGCGAAACTGCGCGAAAATCGCGGCGCGAGCATGACCCTCCGAAAGCTGGTTGCGACGTCTGGGCTCCAAAGACTGACCATGTCGCTGTGCGTTTCAGTGATACTCTGCGCCGCCCTCGTTTTCTCTCGCTCGAGGATGGGTATCATCGCGGCGCTCTCTTCCGTTGTGGTCATTTTCGCCTTGGTCACAATTTCCAAATTCCACGGACGCGCGAGCTCCCTACTGGCTGCGATGTTTGTCGTTCTAAGCATTGGTCTCGCCGTCTGGATCGGTCCGGGTCCTATCGTTTCCAGATTTCAAGACGTTAGCAATGAATACTCGCTCGGCGGCCCGAGCCGCATGTCTATCTGGCGCGATGCCCTTCCGCTCATTCAGCGTCATCCATGGCTTGGCACGGGTCTGGGCACCTTTCCCATGGCCTACCCCAGCGGGCAAACCGCATTCCTCGCCCAATTTGTAAACCACGCGCACAACGATTACCTTGAGCTCGCCGCGGATTTCGGCATTCCCACTGCATTCATACTCTTCGCCTCTATATTCTTAATTCTGGCTCGCGCGGTGCGCACTTTTCTTCTCAGCGGAAGGGATTTTGAAAGAGTTATCGCTCTAGGCTGTGTAGGTAGCATCGTGGCCATCCTCCTCCACAGCTTCGCGGACTTTAATCTTTACATCCCCGCGAACGCCCTTCTTTTCTCGGCAATTCTCGGGCTAGGCATCACTGTTCACGCCACCAATTCGAATCGTCGGATGGATGTCTTATGAGCCGACGCGTTGAACTAACAGTGAAGCGTCTTCTTGACATCCTGATTGCTGCCGCTGGTCTCGTCTTGCTTCTGCCCCTCTTTGCCTTGGTTGCGGTTTGCATCAGGGTCGGGTCGCGAGGCCCGGTATTTTTTTCACAGGAGCGCGCCGGGTGTCGAGGAAAACCGTTTCGAATTTCAAAATTTCGCACCATGGTCGAGCACGCGGACCGTATCGGTTCCGGGCTCTATGTTTCCCAGAATGATTCGCGTATTACCAGCGTCGGCAAGATTTTGCGTCGCTTGAGCATTGATGAACTTCCTCAGCTTCTTCATATCCTGACAGGTAGGATGAGTTTGGTCGGGCCGCGTCCGGCCCTTCCCTATCAAGTTGAGCTCTATACCACCGAGCAGGCTCGCCGTCTGCTGATGCGCCCGGGCCTCACAGGCTGGAGCCAAGTCAATGGTCGCAACCTGCTTTCCTGGCCTGAACGCATCGAGAAGGATATTTGGTACGTCGATAATTTTTCACTCTGGCTCGATGCCCGCATTCTGCTTCGAACTTTGAAAGTATGGATTTCCGGCAACGGGATCTATGCTCCACGCGACCGATTTTTCTTCTCTGCGCACGACGATATCCCAACGCCATCGCGGAAGGATTCATGACTGACGTCGTAATCCTCGGAGCGGGCGGCTTCGCGCGCGAGACCTACTGGGCGTTCCTGGAGGACAATGAAGAAAAGAAAAAATGGAATGTGCTCGGATTCGTTGACGACAACCCCAAGCTGCACGGCACGGAGCAATGCAATATACCGGTGCTTGGCGGATTCGACTGGCTGGAACAAAACTCGGACAAGAATTTCGAGGTCATTTGCGGGGTCGGAAATCCGCGTTCGCGAAAAGCAATCGCAAGTTATGCGACCGATCTCGGTCTCAATTTCTGCATCCTTGTTCACCCTAACGCGCGGATCTCGCGATGGGTCGAACTGGGTGCGGGCACGATCATCACTGCGGGCACTATCTTGACGACCCAGATTAAAATTGGGCCTCACACGATCGTGAACCTCGACACTACGATCGGCCACGACACGTTAATCGGCGCCTATTGCAACATCAATCCTGGCTGCCACATTTCGGGCTGTGTAAAGATCGGCGATGGCGTTTACTTCGGCACCGGCGCAGTGATCGTTCACGGGAAGAGCGTTGGTGACTGGTCTGTCATCGGGGCCGGTGCCGCCGTGGGGATCGATATCCCTTCGCACGTAACCGCAGTCGGTGTCCCGTGCAGAGTTGTAAAGAATCACCAGCTTGAATCTTCGATCGCAATGGGTTCCTGAGGTCAGGCGTGCAAGCGAGCGATACACGACGAGCTAAGAAGCCTGTGGCAGAGAAGCATGAACAGACTTCGAGCGCCATCCCCATGTTTGAAGAGCGTTTGCCTATCGTTTCGCCGGAGGGTCTTCCGGACGGTAAATTCCTTCGCGACGTGCGGAAGATTTTGGATAGTCGGCAGCTCACCAACGCAACATTCGTTCGCAAATTCGAAGAGGCCGCTGCAGAATATCTCAACGTTCCGCATTGTGTTGCCGTCTCAAGTTGCACGGCAGGCCTTATCCTCGCTCTTCGCGCGCTGAATCTTCAAGGCGAAGTAATTCTTCCTAGTTTCACGTTTCATGCCAGTGCGCATAGTGTCCTCTGGAACGGCCTCAAGCCCGTCTTTGCGGACTGCGATCCTGAAACATTTTGCATCGACCCGCGCGCCGTCAGGGCCCAGCTTTCTTCTGACACTGCCGCAATACTCGCGGTCCATCTATTCGGAAACCCGTCGTCCATGGTGGAACTCCAAACGATCGCTTCGGATTTGAATATCCCTCTGATTTGTGATGCGGCTCATGCATTCGGAAGCAGCATAAGTACCAACCAAGTGGGAACGTTCGGCACCGCCGAAGTTTTCAGCTTTTCCCCCACGAAGCTTCTAGTCGCGGGCGAGGGCGGAATGGTCGCCACGCGAGACGCGGATCTTGCGCGCATTTTGCGCGCCGCGCGGAATTACGGCGATAGCGGCAACTACGACCCGGAACTGGCCGGTCTGAACGCCCGCATGAGTGAATTCCATGCTGCCCTTGCGCTCCGCGGACTTGACGGTCTCGACGCGCGCATCGAACGTCGAAATCAGATTCGCCTCCATTACGAGTGGCGTCTCAATGCTATACCTGGTTTCGGCTTTCAACACATTCGTCCACGCAACCGAAGTGCCTGCAAAGATTTCGCCGTCCTAGTCGATGAGGCTGCGTTCGGCAAGTCGCGCGACTGGCTCGTTGAGGCGCTAGAAAAAGAAAATATTCAGGTGCGGCGCTATTTCTGGCCGCCGGTGCACCTCCAAAAGCTTTACCGCAATATTTGGGACAAGCGCCCTCTGCCAGTTACGGAAAGCGTTTCCCATAACATCTTGAATTTGCCGATCTACTCCACATTGAGCGATGAGACTGTGGATAAGATTTGCGATGCCGTTCTTCGCTGCTACGATTTCGCAAAGAAGAGAACATTAAGCAGGGCGCAACGCGCATGAAATCTACAAACTTGGATCGCTACTGGAATTCGCTGCGACGCGAAACTCGCGCTTACCCGTGGAGAAATAGTTTGTTGCGTATGGCGGCCGACGTTTTCCTGGTCAACTTCTCGATGTTGACCGCGTTCGCTCTTTGGTTTTTGTTTTACGTGGTGATACTGCGTGCGCCCGACCCCCAGGGACTTGCCGAGGGGTTCAAGAACTTTGTAACGCATTACTGGCTGCTGTGGTCTTTCCTCGCGCTCCTGGTATTCCAGCTCAGCGGCTTTTATCCGCGCACGCAGGATCTCGGCGGGCTGCGCAAAGCCGTCTCGCTGATTCGCGCCGTCAGTTCCTTTATCGTCCTGTTTGTTTTCGCGGATTATTTTCTGTATCGCGGCGCGCTGGTGCCCCGTGGTGTGGCAGTGATCGCGTGGATTCTGACGCTTCTCACCGTCGGTGGAATTCGCCTTACGAAGCATAAAATTCTGAAGCGGTACAATTTCGAACTGAAAGCCGATCCCGAAAGTGTGAGACAAGTTCTCGTGCTCGGGGGAGCAGGCTATCTGGGTTCGGCGATTGTTGCGCAATTGCTGCAACGCGGATTCAAAGCTCGCGTGCTTGATTCTTTTCTTTTCGGCGAGAATTCGCTGGACGACCTGAAGACGCACCCGAATTGCGAGCTGGTCCGCGGGGACATACGCGATATTGGCGCGGTTGTGAAAGCAATGAAGGGATGCGACGCGGCGGTGCACTTGGCCGCGATCGTCGGAGACCCCGCTTGCGAAGAAAATAAGCAGTTGGCGATGGAAGTAAATCGCGCGGCCACGCGGATGCTTGCAGACGTCGCGCGGGGGTGTGGAGTGCGTCGATTTGTTTTCGCATCGTCCTGCGGCGTGTATGGCGCTTCCGAATTTTGTCTCGATGAAACTTCCGCGGTGAATCCGCTTTCGATCTACGCGCAGACGAAAGTGGATTCCGAAAATATTCTGATGGCGTCGAAGGCTCCCGATTTTGCGCCGACGATATTGCGGCTGGGAACTTTGTTCGGGCTTTCTCCGCGGATGCGTTTCGATTTGGTGGTGAATTTGTTCGTGGCGCGCGCAGCGTCTTCCGGACAGATCACGGTTCTGAACGGCGGCCAGTGGCGTCCTTTTCTGCACATTCATGACGCGGCGCGCGCGGTGATCGCGTGCCTGGACGCGGAGACCAGCGCAGTCTCCGGCGAGATTTTTAACGTGGGATCTGCGGCGCTGAATCTTCAAATCGAGCAACTCGGTGAGGCCATTGCGCGAGTGGTGCCGAATACCGAGATTGTCAGGATCGAGAATGCAGATCGCCGCAACTATCGCGTCTCGTTCGAGAAAATCGAGCGGATTTTGGGTTTTGGATGCGAGCGGAGTCTGGAGTCCGGAATCGAGGAAATTTACGCGGCGATCAGCTCCGGCCTGATCGCCGACTTCACTACCGATCAGTTCAACAACCAGACAGCGATGCGCGCCATGGCTGCGGCGGCGGGCGGAAAGCTCGCGCCGGTGGGCCAACTCGGCATGCTCGAACGCGCGGAAGCGAAGCCTTCTTGAAAATTTGCGGGGGCGAGACACCGCCGAAATTGGTGGGGAAATAGCGGTGATCGCCGGCTTCGATATTTGCATTTTTTGGCGATTTGAGCGAGTGGCGGTCCTTTGTTTTCTGAGACTTACGGTGTGTTCTATATATTGGAGTTTGGCGATTTAATCTCGTGGGTGTGGACCTTAGGATTCTGCATTCCTGGGCCATGTCCCGAGCGGCTAGTTGAGGGCACGCGGGCCGGGAAAAGTTAACAGCCGCAGGCCTGCCGGACAATGAAGTCGGGACGCAAAAGGCACGAAAGATCTTTCGTCCCTCCCTTCCTTGGTCAGGGCAAGCAGGGCGATTCCTTCCGCGGTCAGGGTGGACCCTTCTTTCAGGGTAAGCCTGAGCTACATTAGCGCCTCCCGAGCTACATGCCGCTCGGGCTAGGACGCCTTGCCATTTAAATTTAATGTCGTTACTCATATCTACACATTTAGCGTGGCACAAAGCGAGAAAGGGGTCAAGGATCTGCACGCTGTGGACATTGAGCTAAAACACGATCCCGCCGTTGCAAGCGCTTTTTCTTCGAGTGCGGACAAGCGGCTTGCGGCACAAACGAAAAGGGCTAGTCTGTCGCCTGAAATTGCCTTTGAGGAGAAACTTAAGCAAGTGGTTGTCGCCGGCGATCGCGTCCTGGACGCGGGGTGCGGCACGGGGAAATTTTTTGGAATGGAGTTCGCGAGAAGGACCGGCTGCCAACTGGTCGGCATCGACGTGAGAGAAAATATAGGCGTTAACTTAGGAATCGATTTTGGAGTCCGCGCAGAGTTGAATCACCTGCCATTTTCGAATGCCTCGTTCGATGTTGTGAACTGCCGACTGGTGATCGAGCATGTGGATTTCCCGAATGCTGTGCTGAAGGAGTTTTACCGGGTGCTCAAGCCGGGCGGAAGACTCGCGATTTTTACTCCGAACCTGCTGCATTATTTTGGAGTGGCGGCGAGTTTGACCCCTCACTGGTTCCACGTTTGGTTCAATAGCCGCGTGCGCGGATTCGATGAAAACGATATCTTCCCTACTCGCTATCGAGCGAACACGCGCCGATGCCTTCGCGCGCTATTCCTGAAATCGGGATTCAGCCGCTCCGAGATCAGCCTGGTTGAGGGAGCGCCCAGCGTGCTCGCGTTCAATTCCCTTCTTCACCGCATGGGACTGACTTATGAGTGGCTGGTGAATCGTTATGATTTTCTTTCCGGATTTCGGTTGAACATAATCGCGGTAGGTTACAAGGATTGAAAAAGCTATTTGTCTCGGCTTCCAGATTTCACAGGGTTTCCCGAATGGTCTTTCACGTATTTGTAGAAGGCTAGCCGCATATTTCGCAAAACCTCCGGATCAAATTCTTTCGCCCTCGATAAATTACGCGCAGACATGGCCTTCATACGGTCGGGGTCGTCGGTCACTTCCATGATTTTCCGCGCTAAGGCTTCGGGATCGTTGGGAGGGACGAGATCGTCGGCGGCGAGCAGTTCGGGAATCCCGCCCACATTGGAGCCGATGCACGGGCAGCCGCGCGCCATGGCTTCCACTAAAGCACGCGGTAACCCTTCCGCCCGGGATGGCATTACAAACAAATCGATAGAATCCAGGAAATCACAAACTGCCAGGCCAAAACCTAACTGACCTAGAAAATGCACACTCCGTTCAATTGATAATTCGCGGGCCAGTGTTTCCATGTTTTTGCGGTAGCGGCCTTCACCGACGAGCGATATCTCCAAATTGGCCCCACGGTGCAGGCAAAGCGCTAGTGCGCGCAGAAGAGTGTCCGCGCCCTTATAGAGCTGCGCGAAGCTTCCGATGAAACCGATGCGCCGCGCGACCTCTCCGGGTTTGTGTAGACGGTTTCCCGACTCTATTATTCGGAATCGCTGCGCCATATCCGCGGTACAGGCATATCCCCCGTTGAGAAATATTCTCGGCGCAACACATGTATAGGCGTTATTCGCTGGCGGATATCGTCGCCGCATCGTCTCACCGCTCCAATAAAGGGTTGCGAAAGCTTCGCCGCAGATTGCTTTCAGGCCTTGTGTAGCTACTGCTCGGTAGAGCGAGCGAAACGGAGTGGACATCGTTCCGGGACTCAAGGTATCGGACGGATCGGACATGACTTCAGCGGCGTAGGGCTTTCTTACACGTCTAATCTCTTGCCATGCGAGCCGGCCGACTAAGCCCGGTACGCGAAGCAAATGTGCATCACACTGGGCCACGGCCGCTCGAATCCGAGATCGTAGAGTGGGAAGAGCCAGCAAGTAATTCCAAGGGCCCAGATAATCCGGCAATTCCCGAACTGAAATGGCTGGCCCTTCCACCTTATTTCCGCGGAGATGTAGATCGTTGCGATTACCCACTCGCGCCAGCAAAACTACTGCTTCAAAAGATTCAAGGAGTTCGGACCAAACAGAGTAGCCCGTCGGCCCGTGGCCATAAATGTAGCCGTCTGCGCTGCGCCATAGGTGGTCTTCAAGAGTGACTAATGCCTTCAATGTGGTTTGTCCCAATCTCCAAATGAACACGGTTTGACGACGCAAGGAGGGCCACAGCGATTAGTACTCCCTGCGTCATCACGGCATAGACAAGGTTGTCGCTGTCGCCCACCAGGACGTTCGCGAAGAGGATGGAAAAAAAAGGGGCAAGCAACATGCGGCTGTCTGAGGGAGTCCAGCTCTTCAGTTTGCGGCGATACCACCCCAGCGCGGCTCCATAGAATACGAACATAGGCACCACGCCCCAGGGCCCAAAGTTAAGCATAGCCTCCCCGCCCAGACCGTACGTTCGAAGTGAACGCCAAGGAGTAGCTTTGCCGAGTTGCGCTTCGGTTCCGGCCTCAATCTTGAAGTCAGGACGATCAGGCCAGAAATTCTTAGGGATTAGAATAGCCAACCCTCCAGCGTAAGTAAGCCCCCATCGATAGTTATAATCTCCCGGATCTTTTAGGAGATTGTGGAGGATATATGCATCGGAATCTGAACGAGCCAGATCCCCAAGTAGAAGGTACTTCAGGTCGCGTTCATAACCCTTTGGCTGCAACCACATCGCTGGTGAGCGAAGAACGTCCAGGCTAGCGCGCTTCTGTTCTTTGTAAAAGCCGTAGAAATACATAAACCCGACCAAACAAATCAGGCCGGCCACCGTGATTACAGTAGAAAGTTTTCGGAAGCGATAGTGAACGATGCCCGCCATCCAAAATATGGCCCAAACCGTTGTACCTCGGCTTCCGAACCAACCCAGCAAGAGGAAGTGGCCTATTCCCGCCAGACTCAAAAGGATTATTCCAGTTGCCAAATGGTGGCGATTTTTTTCTCGAGGATCGGTCCATACGACAGCGATCACGATGAAGGATAAAACTGCAAGCGGCCAAGCGAGCACCAGTAGCCAACCCTTCCCTACAAATGCTTCGGGGTTGTACTCGTAAGCGTCAATCAATCCGTTAATGCCACCTAGTTGCCAAAGGAAGGTGGCCACCGCCCCTATCGAGCAGGCCAGAGCCAGTGCAAATACTGGATAAAACCTCTTGTAGTTAATTTCCCAGCGGGTGACCGAGGGTTTTGTTTTACCGACAGCCCAGTTGTGAGCAATCCGGTAGGCCAGCAGCGCTACCGCATTCAGAGTTGCCATGGCCGCCAACCAAGGCCGCCAGTCGCCAAATAAGATCAAGTCATAGCCCGCTCCAAAACGATCCCAAGCTACGTGAAGAAGCGGACTAACAAAAAATAGATAGACGCCCAGGCAACCGATAATGGTCCTTGGGTCGAAAAAGTCCAGGCGGCCGCGCAACCATCGCACGACATCAACTCCGACCAACACTCCGCAAACCATGGCGGGAATTATGAACCAGTGCATGACCGCTCGATTCCAGAGCACAAAGATCAATGTCGAGAAGAGAACAACAATAGCGGCAATGAAATAATCAGCACGCAAGTCCTGGCGACGGGTTACTCGCGCAACGCCTCCCGCGCCGAGGTGAATAGTTCGCAAGGGTAGGACGCTAGACATGTCGTTCCGCGGTGACCAGGCGGATCGGATCTCGGGAGTTTGAATAAACGCCCATGAGTTCGCGCAACGGCCGCTGCATCGAGAAATTGCTTTGCGCGTCGGGGTCCCGGGCGGGAACCAATTCCAATCGCGGCATATCCAGCGCTTGGATTATTCTAGTAGACCAGTAATCCTTCCCGGCTGAGAGTGCAAGAAATTCCACTGAACCGGGGACTCTCACGACCTCTCTCGGAATCGTATCGGAGACGACACAGCGAAGCCCGGCTGCCTGGGCCTCCAACAAGCAAAGTCCGAAACCTTCGTGCAAGGAAGGAAAAAGAAACACATCCATGGCCGCAAGCATCAAGCGAGGCACATCGGTCCGAATCCCGACACAGTGAATTCTTTGCGACAAACCCATCTGCCGCACGCTGGCGTCGATTTCGGGTCGTAGGGGACCGTCGCCAACCAACAAGAAATGAATATCCGGCTTACATTTCAGGACCGCACCAGCGGTGTCAAGAATAAATCGCTGATTCTTGGAATGGTCGAAGCGTCCAACATGCCCTACAACAGGAGCGCCTTTCGGGATTCCGAGTTCGGCTCGAACCTCTCTTCGATCGAAGAGCTCTTGAAACGGGTGCAACTTCAAACCGTAATCGAGAGTCTGAAAGCGCTTATCCGACAGCCAGTCTTTGCCAAACAATTGCGCGGCAGCAAGTTTAGACGCTGCCAATCCGTGCGTCGCGTAGCGATTGATCCACGATTTCATCACCTTGCGGTAAAAGAGACGAGTGAACGTCCCGGGCCTTCCGTCGTCGGCATTGTGGCTGTGGGCAATTCGAATGGGAACACCTTCATCTTTGGCCCAACGGAGGAGAGCGCCAGAAAAGAACAACACGTGGCTATGCACAACGTCGTAGTTTCCTTCTCGAAGAACTCTTCCAAAACTACGACGAAAGTTCCATAGACCCCGACTTCTTGGACATCGCAATATTTTCCCGCCGAGTCGTTCAACTTCTTCGCCGTACACACCCGCTTCAGCGCCGCAGAGGCAAAAATCGAACTGAAAGCGGTCAGACTCCGCATCAGCAAGCACATGAAGGAGCCAGGTCTCAAGACCTCCCGGGTTCATGGTCCCGACCACATGCAGAACTCGACACCGACTCTGGGTCATTAGCTTACGAGAGAGCGCTCGTCAATTTATTTTATGCGCCAAAATGTTTTCGTACGTCAAGGCTACTTCCTCTCCGGTCTTTCTTAGGTCCATCAAATTGCGCGCCAACTGGGTGCCTTCGACAGCGCGGCGACGAGCTTCCAAGGGGTCGTCGAGTGCTTCGCACATGGCACTTGCGAGGGCTGTGGGATTTCCAGGCGGCACCAGCCAGCCTGTGTCGCCGTCGCGAATAAGGTCGGGGATGCCGCCTGCGTTTGTCGCGACGACGGGCACGCCGGCGAGAAGAGGTTCGACAACGCTATACGCCAGACCATCCGAATGGGTCGGGACGACCGCCAAATCCAGGTCAGGGTAAATCGTTGATACATCCGACCGAGTTCCACTGAATTGCAAGCCACCGTCGCATAGTCTTTTGCCAAAGTGCCGGACGCGATCTTCGTACCAATGTCCGCCGCCCCAGGTTCCGCCAATCATCACGCCACGCACGTCCGGACGCTCTTGCCGAAGTCGCGCGAGAGCGATGATGAAATCTTCGTGCCCCTTGTGGCCTCGCGCATTGCCGAGATACCACTTCGGCGCATAAAAGAGAGACACCATCCCCACCAACGGAACGTCCGCGGGGATTTTCAATTCATCTCTTAAAATGCCAGTTCGACTGCTCGGATAATTTTTAATATCTGTTCCGAGGTAAGCAAGGAACACGCGGTTAAGCGGAATGCCTAAGGTCGCATACTTGCGTTGTGTCCACCGGCAGGTCGCGATCCAGTAGTCTCGCGGGCCTGCCAGGTGCGTGTCGAGCCAGGCGAAAAAACCGTGTTCAAGATGAAGAGTTCCTGTGACGCCAAAAACGCGCGGAATAGGCGAATTCTTCCCGAGTGCGAGGCGGGCGATGAACGTGGTTCCCACGTGATGAGTGTGGATCAAGTCGGGGCGGACGTCGGCGACGAGTTGACGGCAAGCGCGAAGCGTGGCTGGGATGCGCCAGGGCTCGCGCGCCGGCAAATCGAGATTGGCGCGAACAACAGCCGCTCCGGCTTCGCGATATTTTGGGGCGAGTCCTTCGGTGTCGGAGGGCAGAGCGACGACTACTTCGATTCCGAGTAAACACAGGATGCGCACCTGCTCGTAGGCCCAGTTCGCGCCAACGGCGGTCTTGACGATGTGCAGAACCTTCATGGAGGCGACCATTCTAATCCCGAACGGCGAAGACGGTGGCTGCAAATTTGCCCGGTGACGAGATAGATGCGCTCGTTTCTTCCCGTATCGCGGAGTATCGTCCGCACACGGTATCGCGTCAAGGTGGCGGAAGAGCAAGGAGGGACTGATGAGGGGTTGTGCTACGATGGCGACGGAATTTATTGATTGGCAGCCGGCGAATCTTAATCTGTAAGTGCAAGATCAGTTTTTTGAAGTTTGGCTTCCAGAAAGACGTCTTCGCCCCGTGGGGCAGGCCGGGTTGACCGTGAGTATCGCAAATCATGGAATTAATTGAAGGTCTGGAAACGCCCTCTGTTCACCTCCGAATTCGGAAGGATTTTGATGAATGACGCGGAGGCGAGACTCATCCGATGCTTTTCTGCGGTGTTTCCCCAGCTCAGCAATCAAGAAATTGTCTTGGCCAGCATGGAAAATTTGGAGGCGTGGGACTCCAGTGCCGCTTTTACGCTGGATATCGTGATTGAGGAGGAATTTAACATTCAGTTTGGGCCGAATGTCCTTGAAAACTTTGTGTCGTTCCGCTCGATCCTCGATTATCTGAAGGGACTTCCGAGTTGAGCGACGACATGACCGGATAAGTTTCATTGCGGCGATTCTTGATGGACAAACCAAAGGCCGGGTGGTAAAAAAGCATCGGCAGGATCTGTGAGTTGTTCGATGGGGAGGAGTTGAGTTCAATGTGGGTCGACCCCAAAGACAGGATGCGGAGGAGGACTTCAAGATTTTCTCTTCAGTTGCTGTCACTGCTCGTGGTTTTGAGTTTGCTGTTTCCCGCGATTGGTCAGGCTGGCGGACGTTCGCAAGAACATCAGGCACTGGGCTCGTTGAGCAGCGTGGGTGAAGTTTACGTGAACAATTCTCCGGCGCCCGCGGACTCCACGATTTTCACGGGCGACACGGTGCGTACCGGTCAGGCTGGGACGGCAACATTTACCGGTAGCGGGCAGGGTACGTTCCAGATTTCGCCGCAGAGCCAGGTTGCGTTCAATGGCGGCGACCAATATGTGGCGGAGTTGCAATCGGGGATGGTGGTGATGAGTTCGAGAAGCGGGCCGCAGGGGCTGAACCTGCGAGTCGGAAGTTTTACCGCGGTGGGAGTTACGGACGGAGAGCAATCGACGTCGAAGATCGAGAAGGGGGCAGACGGGTCGTTCACGGTGACTTGCCTGGACGGCAGCGTGATTTTGGTGCCGACCGCGGGCAGCAACGGTCTTTTGATGCAAGCGGGGCAAACGGTGAATATTTCCGGCCAGGGACAATTGTCGGCTGTGAAAGAAACGGGGACGGTGCCGCCGCCGAATACGACGCCGGGGACCGTGCAGCAAAAGAAAAGTTACACGATGTGGATCGTTATTGGAGCGGCGGGCGCGGGCGGCGTGGGAGCTGCGTTGGCGCTGGCCGGCCACAAATCGAGTCCTTCAGTTAGTCCTGCAGATGTAACAGATTAATCGCGCTGCGATCGCGTTGATCGCAACGCCCGCTCGGGAATCCTTTCAGCAATTCGATATAGCGCCAGAAGTGTGTGCAGGCGGGACCGCGATGCGGCAGAGCGCGCGCTAGTTCGCGCGGGTGGTTTGCAAGCGGAAGGTTACGGTTACGTCCACTCCCGCTTCGACGGGTTGGCCGCCGAGCGAGGTTGGTTTGTAGCGCCACTGGCGAACGGCATTCGCAGCTGCTGCTACGAGAAGCGGCGGGCCAGTCATCTTGTCAACGTCCTGGATGTTTCCGTCGCGGTCAATAATCATGTGCAACTTGACCACACCTTCGATGCGCTGGCGCTCGGCGTCCTCGGGATATACAGGTTCGACACGCGAGAGCAGTTGGCCCATTTGCAGACTGGCGCCCTGCTTCGATATTTGCGATTTCATCTCAGGCGGAACGCGGATCGAAGGAAAAGGACTGGCGCTGACGGTAACGGTGCCTTTCACGACTTCCGCGGGTTCTGGCGGCTTGGCTGCGACGGCGGACGGCTCGACGCGGGCGGGCTGCGTTACCACAGGACTTGCGTTCGGCTTTTCTGCCACGCTAGTGCTCGCGCTCGGCTGCGATGACGCGTTTGAAGCGGCGGGCGGCGGCGCGTTCTTGACCGCGGAATTTGAGACTGTGGGTGCGGTTACGGGACGCGGCTGCTCCACAGGCCGAATTTCTTGAGTTTTGTTTTGGGCCAGCGCGCTGGACGAGTTCGAAGCGGTCGTCGAAGTTGGCGGCTGAGAAGGGTGCGTGTCGCGGCTGGCGTCAGACGACTTAATAGCTGGAACATTTGTGCGCGGGGTAGGCGCTGCCGGTTTCTGCGTTTGCGGCGGTGAATTATGAGCCGCCAAGATATCGGAATTTTTAGGAGCGCTCGGCGAAGGTTGGGCATTTCCATTCGGCCTTGGCTGGGCCTTATCCGGTGTTGTGCTCGTCGCAGCAGTCCCGCTTGGGGTGGACGAAATGCGCTGCTTAGGCTCCTGCGCCGTGACATTTGCTGGTGGCGTGAGCGGAACACCCGCTGTCGGGCCGGCAGGAATCGGAGTCGCGCCATTAGTCTGGACTGTTTCAGAGGCATTATTTTGCTGCCTCTCGAACATTGCCAAAAATTGTTTTCGGCCGCCGGGCCCTGCCGCTACCCATCCGGCAAGAAACGATACAAGCACGACGATAAAGATTACGGCAACGAGCGTCCACTTGCTCCGCTGCGGAGCGACGTCAGGACTGCTGAGATCGTCTGCGGCCTCTTCGCTGATATTCGCCGGCTCGCTGAAACGCCTTTGGAGGATAGGTCCCGACAAGTGCAGCAGCTCAGCTGCTTTCGAAGCAGCACGATCTGAAGAGGCGGCGATGGGGGGAGCTACAAGAGTGCCGTCTCGCGGTTGAAGCATCGGACCTGACATATGCGGCGGCTCAGGCGGCTTCGGAGCGGCACGATCTGGAGTGGCGGCAACGGGATGAGGCACAAAAGAGCCGTCTCGCGGTTGAAGCATAGGATTCGACACATGCGGCAGCTCAGGCGGCTTCGGAGCGGCACGATCTGGAGAAGCTGCGACAGGAGGGGACGCAACAAAGCTGTCTCGCGGTTGAAGCACTGGGCCCGACACACGCGGCAGCTCAGGCGGCTTCGGAGCGGCAGGATCTGGAGTGGCGGCAACGGGAGGAAGTGCGAGAGAGCTGTCTCGCGTTTGAGGAATCCTCGCGGGGATTTCGTGAGAAATAGCCGGCTTCTTAAACTGGCTGGGAGGCGGCATTTCCAGCAGGCGTTCGGTCATCTTCGGGACCGGAGGCGCTTTCGTCTCGATTTCGTTCGGGCGTTCGACCGGCGGGTGCTCTACAGCGACCCACTCGCGTATTTTCAAACGAGCTTCTTCGGGCAGATTGAGAAACTGGATGCCTGCATCTTTCTTCGATTCTCCAACCCAGGCGATCTTAGCGTCCGTTTTGACGAGATATCCGGAATCAGGCAGCCGGAAACCAACCCGGGGAATGTCGTCAGCGGACAAACCGGCGACGGCTTGCACGTACATACCGCCTTCGCTGAGATTCAGAAGGATGCCGCCGTTGGAGGACCCGAGATCAATATACTCGAGCGATAGCACGCGCCGACGCACCTGGGTACGGCGTTCCGGGACGTGCAAGCTGCCCGCAGATTGACGCGGCTCGTTTGCCGCAACCTTTGCCGGTTGCGACGCCAGTTTTCCTCTCGCGCTTTTCGTTTCGCGCAATAGTTTGGCGGGATCCGCAAGCATAGAATTCAGAGCAATTTTGTCAACAAAAGTGCCGGTATTGGCCCCCAGGGTGCCGGTTGAAGCAGGGACACGCAGACCGTCTTTGACGCTCTGGTCTGATTCGGGAATGCCGTCGCGCTGGCGGGCGAATTGGGCGCGAGAGGGTTCCTGCGCGATCCAGTTGCGAATCTTAATGCGCGTATCGTCGTGTAAATCAACAAAGCGCACTCCGGCTTCTTTTTTTGAATCCGCGATCCAGGCTATTTCTCCCCTGGTTTCGATCCAGTCCTTGGATTGCGGCAATTGAAACCGCATTTTGGCCACGGCGGCGACAGCCAAAGTTAAAGTCTCAGTGGGTGCAAATACCAATCCGCTTTCGCTGATATTGAAAACAAAGCCGTAGTTATTTTCACCGAATTTCACGAAGGCTTGCGGCGAAACAGGCGTACGCGCGTGGTTCCGTCTCTCACCAATCGCAAGGGGTTTGTCAGCGTGATGCCGCTGGTCCGACATGACTTCCTTTTCGCGCGGAAGGGCGAGCGAGAGTCTGGCCGAGATACGGCTCGATAACCGCTATTCAACGGAGTATACGCCCGGCATAAACCAGCTTACAAGGCAACGCACATCCGGTGGTGTCGTAATTGGAGATTAGCCAAGCGGCGCAGTGTTTGGCACGGAGAACATCTCAGGTATGCTGCATCCCTGAACTTCATTATCGGGTTGTGAAGGGCGCTGAATCATGTGCAGTGCGTCTTCGTTGACTTGCCTTCCGCCCCAACCTAATATGTGCGGCCAATGGCGGAAAACTCCTCTTTGATTGGCCGCACCGTCTCGCACTATCGCGTGGTCGAAAAACTCGGTGGCGGAGGCATGGGCGTGGTTTACGAAGCCGAGGACATCACCCTCGGCCGGCACGTGGCATTAAAATTCCTGCCCGACGATGTGGCGCAAGATCCGCAAGCACTCGAACGATTTCGTCGCGAAGCGCGAGCTGCTTCCGCGTTGAACCACCCGAATATCTGCACCATCTACGAAATTGCCGAAGATGGCGGGCGTTCCTTCATCGCCATGGAATTAATGGAAGGAACCACGCTGAAGCATCGAACTGCTGGGAAGCCATTGCCACTTGATGAGCTTCTAAATTTCTCGATTGAAATCGCCGACGCACTGGATGCGGCACACTCGAAAGGAATTGTTCATCGAGACATTAAGCCCGCCAATATCTTTGTGACGAAGCGCGACCACGCAAAAATCCTCGATTTTGGCCTGGCGAAGTTTTCTCAAACAAGCAGGTCACCGCTGGAAGGTGCAACTCTGTCGACGAATGCGAGCGGGGGTGTTGACGAAGAGCACCTCACCAGCCCAGGCAGTGTTATCGGCACGGTAGCGTATATGTCGCCGGAGCAACTGCGAGCGCAGGAGTTGGACCCGCGCACGGACTTATTTTCTTTTGGTGTCGTGTTGTACGAAATGGCCACCGGAGCTTTGCCCTTCCGCGGCGAAAGCTCCGCGGTGATCACGGACGCAATTCTAAATCGCGCGCCCACTGCCGCCGTGCGACTGAATCCCGATATTCCGCCGAAGCTGGAGGACGTCGTCAGCAAGGCGCTGGAGAAGGACAAAAAGCTCCGCTATCAATCGGCCGCGGACATGCGCACAGACTTGCAGCGGCTGAAACGCGACACAGACACGGGCCGCCTGTCGGCAACAACGGCCGGAGCGGGAGCTGTGGGCGAGCGGCGAGAAAAACGCTGGATAGTAATTGTCCCGGTCGGCTTGCTGATTGCGGCTCTCGCTGCGGGAGGCTATTTCTATCTGCACCGCACACCGAAGCTGACGGACAAAGACACCATCGTCCTCGCGGATTTCGCGAACACAACCGGCGACCCCGTGTTCGACGGCACGCTGCGGCAAGGATTGTCGGCGCAACTGGAGCAGTCGCCGTTTCTGAACTTGCTCTCCGATGAAAGCGCGGCGCAAACGCTGGCCCTGATGGCGCAGCCCAAAGACGCGCGGCTCACGCGCGAGTTGGCACGCGAGGTCTGCCAGCGCACCGCAAGCGCTGCTAGCATCGAAGGTTCAATTTCCAATCTGGGCAGCCAGTATGTGGTGGGGCTAAAGGCTGTCAACTGCCGCACCGGCGATGTACTGGCGAACGAGCAGGTCACGGCCGGCGGCAAGGAGCAGGTGTTGAAATCGCTGGGCGAGGCGACGACGAAGATGCGAGTGAAGCTGGGCGAATCGTTGGGTTCGGTGCAGAAGTATGACGTGCCGCCGGAGAACGTGACCACGCCGTCGCTTGAGGCGCTGCAAGCCTATAGCCTGGGCTACCAGGCGCAGATGGTGAAGCACGATTACGCTGCCGCCATTCCCCTGTTTCAGCGGGCGGTCAGCCTAGACCTCAATTTTGGAATGGCCTACGCGCGGCTGGGGACGAACTACAGCAATCTGGGACAAACCGCCCGTGCCGCCGAAAATATCCGCAAAGCCTACGAGCTGCGCGAACGGGTCAGCGAGCGCGAGAAATTTTACATCGTCTCGCACTATGAACATTTCGTTAACGGAAACCTGGAAGCTGCGCGCAAGACTTATGAGCTGTGGGCGCAGACCTACCCGCGCGACCCCACGCCGACCGCCAATCTGGAAAACATCTATGGCGCCTTGGGCGATTACGATGAGGTTCTGGCCGACAGCAAGGAGGTCCTAAAGCTCAATCCCGAAAGCGGATACAGCTACACGGACCTCGTCGGCGGCTATCTGATCGTCAACCGTTTGGATGAAGCCAGGGCCACAGCGCACGAAGCGCAAGTCAAAAATCTGGATAATCCTGCAAATCATTCTCTGCTTTACTTTATTGATTTCCTGCAACACGATGCGGCAGGAATGGAACGCGAGGCCGCTGGGCTGATGGGAAAGCCAGGATTCGAAGACAATATCCTCTATGTGGAATCCGACACCGCCGCCTATGCCGGACTGTTTTCCAAGGCAAGAGAGCTGACACGGCGCGCGTCCGAATCGGCGCAGCGCGCAGATGAAAAAGAAACGGCGGCGAGTTACGTGGCTGAAGCTGCGGTGCGCGAGGCACTGGTGGGCAACATGAGCCTGGCAAAGCAACAGGCGCAGGCCGCAGTGGCTCTCTCGACCGGCAGAGATGCTGAAGCTATATCGGCCATCGCATTAGGTCTGGCGGGTAATGCCGCTCAAGCCACGCGGCTGGCTGCAGACCTGGCTAGACGCTTCCCAGAAGACACCATTGTGCAGCTTAATTATCTGCCCTCAATCCACGCCGCCATTGCTCTGCAAGAGGGCAGCGCCAGTAGGGCAATCGAAGCTCTCGTCCCGGCTACTCCATACGAACTTGGTTCTTGCGGCTGGCCCTTTACTTTCGTTCTCTATCCCATCTACCTGCGCGGCGAAGCTTATGTAGCAGCGCGACAGGGTAGTGCGGCCGCGGCGGAGTTTCAAAAGATTCTTGACCACCCCAGCGTCGTCGTGAATGAGCCAATCGGCTCACTGGCGCACTTAGGCATGGCCCGCGCATATGCGCTTCAAGCTCAGTCGGCGAAAGGCGCGGATGCGGATGCCGCTCGCGCGAAAGCCCGCGCCGCTTATCAGGATTTCCTCACGCTGTGGAAAGACGCCGACCCGGATATTCCCATCCTCATCGCCGCGAAAGCCGAATACGCCAAATTTCAATAGCGTTGCAACCGCGCTGGAAACCGGACGCCGAGGGATTTCTCAGCGTGCTGTCGCTGATGGAACCACGGACGACGGGTTCTGCTGCAAGGTGCCGCCGAATTCGCTTTGCGGATCTACTTCGACCCAGAACAACTGCTGGCCGTTGGCCTGGTAGGCGGTTACGGTGGTGAAGTCAAAAGGAGTGAAATCGCTCACGGTGCTGGCCACCGCAACCGGATTGAGCGTGTAGCGTCCGGCGTGGCCGGGTGCGGTGTCGGGAACAGCGGTCGCCGAAAAAGTAGCCGTCCGAGATTCCACGCCGCCGGTGAGTGTTGCAAACGGATCGCTGAGGGAACCCGTTCCGGTGAAGACAGTTCCCGCTTCCGACACGGTGGCCCCGCCAAGGAAATCGAACTCGTCGAAGCCAGATAAGGTTTGACCTTGCGCTCCGAAGGCGTAAAAGCCCGCGAAGGAAGATACACTCACATCGGTTTGTGGAAGCAGCGCTCCAATGCCGACCAGGTTTTCATCCATTTCGGCAAGGACAGCGACTGCTCCCCCGGCTGAAGGGTTATTGGGATCAAGTATGTTGAGGGCCGGATCGACGGCATAAATCCCCAGCGTGGCGACATCTCCAAAGCCACCATCAAAATTAAAGGTTCCATACCCATTGCTAGCCAGAGAGTATGTGCCGGTGATGTTGGCGGCGGTCAACACTGCCCCGTCCAATTCGTTCAAGTCCCCGATTCCATCGAACTCATTGCTGGCGGGTTGACCCTGATGGGCGACAGAGCTCGCGTTAGACTCAGGCCTGGCGTCGGCCGCAGGGGAAGTGGAAAACTGGCCCGCTGCTGCGTATCCCGTTGGGCTATTTTCAAGAGAGAACACGGATTGCCGGATTGAGCCATTCGAGAAACTTGGATTGCTGCCTTGACCGAACGCCGAGCCGACGGCCGTGTCGGTGGCGTCAACGTTTACGATCCGAATTACTTCGGGACCAACCACGTAGTAGTTGAATGAAACGGGGAAGCCTGCGTTATTGGTTATGGTGCCGCGACCCAGGGAGTCCGCGGGCCCCAAGATGCCGGTGAAGAGGGTGCCCCTCGAAAACGCTCCGCCGTCATTGACGTCAACAATTCCTGCGACGGAGGTGCCGGTGATGGTGAAAACGCCGCCATCTGCAACCGGCTCACCGTCAACTCCCGCACCAGAAGCAACGAAGGAGAATGCGCCGGAAGTTGGAATGGCCGTCAAAGTCTGAAGGTCGAGGCTTCCGCTGGACGTCGCAGTCCCGTCGAATTGCATAACGAGTGCGTGGGTAGAGTTCGGAAAGTTCAGGGCAAAAGATTCCCTGCCATTAACGCCCAAGTTCGTATTTCCCGGGATCAGCAGAGTGAGGATTCCGTTCCCGGAGCCGTCACGATCCATGACCAGCGATCCGCCCGTGATCAAGTCCCCATTGGGCTGGGGAGACGTGATTCCGTCACCGTCGTTGTAGTCCTCGACGCCACCAAGAACCCTGCCGCTGCCGTCCGCGGAAATCGTCACGATTCCGGCGATGGAGTAGGTGTCGCCGGCGTCGTTTGCTTCC
>JBEKSN010000012.1:0-31690 GCA_049517055.1 Candidatus Acidiferrales bacterium
CTGGCGGCATCATTAATATAGAAATCGCCGTCCACGCCGACGGCGGCGGTGGGATCGACCGCGCCGCTAAGAACGCTGAGGCCGCTCGCGCCCGCTGGGCCTTGCGGACCAACCGGCCCGCCCGCGGGGCCTTGTGGTCCGGTTGCGCCGTTCGCTCCCGGGGGGCCAGCCGGGCCGAGCAGCCCTTGAATTCCTTGAGGCCCTGGAATCCCCGGGGGGCCGGGAGGGCCTTGCGCTCCTCCACCCGACGGAGTGGCGGCAATCCAGCTTGTACCGTTGAAGGTGAGCACCTGCCCGGCGGAGGGCGCCGAAGCGAAATCAATCGGCGTGCCTTTTAACTTATCCACGGAGATAGTTTGCTGCGTGCCGCTGATGTCGCCTAAGAACGGGCCAATCACGTTCCATGCCGTGCTGGACTGAAGAGCAGGAATCAGCGGAACGTCGGGTGAAAGCGGAAGTCCGTCAGCGATCACGTGCAGATGCAGATTCGCGCGCAGCGTCAGCGAGGCGGGGATGGCCGGCATGCCGGCGGCGCCGAGCACGATGCCGTAGAGCCCGCTGGTCACCGTCAGTGTTTGCGGGCCGGAAGTCCACAATTCGTTTCCACTGGAATCGAGAATCGAAAACACGAACGGCCGCACTCCGGTTACCAGCGTATTGGATTCGACCAAGCGGCCTTCGTAGGCCAGCACCGGACTCGGCGCCGGATCCGCGGCCTGGGCGGAGAGTTTTCCGCCAGCGAGGCCAAGAATCAAAACCAGCGCGAGCACTCGAAATCTAGTGCGCATCTTCAGTCTTCTCTCCTGAAGCCCTGATCCACATTTCCTGCTAATCGCAAACGGTGTTGGAGTTCCGGCACGCGAGCGGAGGGGTGAAGCCGCTGCGTACCTGGATATCACCATTGGCATCCGTTGAAATCACGGATGGCAAAAGCTGGCCCAGGATTACAGAATTTTGAATCGGGCCGAATGTCTGATTGGCGCCGGAAGCCTGCACCAGATCGGGGTTAAGCTGCGCATCGATTTGCGGAGCGGGAAGAACTTCGACCGCGGCCGAACCAGAGAAGATGCCGCCGGGCGCGGAGTTCACCAGAGTCAAGGTGGCGACGATGGTGTAGCTCCCTGGCATTCCGGACGCGGTGTACACGCCGTTGCTGGAAATCGTTCCGCCGGTTGCGGGAGCGACGGACCAAGTCACATTTCCTGCCAGCGGAGAACCGGACGTCAATTTTGCGGTAAACGTGGTGCTGGATCCCGCAGCGACTTCAGCAGAAGCAGGACTGACGGAAAGGGCGATAGGCTGCGGCGGTCCGGCACAACCTGCAATGCCAAAAATGAACCACAACGCTGCGAGCGCAATTCGGTTGAGCCACACCATGACGGCGTGGCGGACGGACGTAGAGTTTCGGACATCGATTAGAGCAGGCACAGAAAGTCCAATCTGTAGGGAGAGGGAGAACGACTACAGAAGCCAAGTTATGGAAGGGAATTTCAGTGTGACGGAACGGTGCAATAGATACCAGCGCGTTCAGAGGCTCGGTGCCTAATAGACTATCGCCGCGCGAAACGTTTGGGCCAGAACCCGCGATGGGCTGCGGAGCAAAAGTTCGTTGGAGTGAGCTGCGATTCATTCTGAGATAGGCCCGCACCCAAGTGTCCGCGTTGACTTGCTTTTCGTCGCGACCTAAGATGTGCCGTAATGGCGGATTCCTCTTCCCTCATCGGGCAGACCATCTCGCACTACCGCATCGTCGAGAAACTTGGCGGGGGCGGGATGGGTGTGGTTTATAAAGCAGAAGACACGCGGCTGCACCGGTTCGTAGCGCTGAAATTTTTGCCGCCCGACGTCGCACGAGACCCTCACGTGTTGGCCCGCTTTCAACGCGAGGCGCAAGCCGCCTCGGCGCTGAATCATCCCAACATTTGCACCATCCACGATATCGGCGAACAGGACGGGCATTCGTTTATCGCCATGGAATTTCTGGAAGGGGTGACGCTGAAGCATCGCATTGACGGGCGCGCGATGCCGCAGGAACTTTTGCTGACGCTCGGAATCGAAATCGCGGACGCGCTGGATGCGGCTCACGCGAAAGGCATCGTTCATCGCGACATCAAGCCCGCCAACATTTTCATCACCAGCCGCGGGATCGCCAAGATTCTGGATTTCGGTTTGGCAAAAGTTTCGGGGAATCCTGAGCGAGGAGTAGAGGCGACAGGTCCGACGCAGGATTTGCCGGAGCATCTCACCAGCCCTGGTTCGGCGCTCGGGACGGTGGCTTACATGTCGCCGGAGCAGGTCAGCGGTAAGGATCTCGATGCGCGCACGGATTTGTTCTCGTTCGGCGCGGTGCTGTACGAGATGGCGACGGGCGCGCTGCCGTTTCGCGGCGACACGTCGGGTTTGATATTCGATGCGATTCTGAATCGCGAGCCTACGCCGCCGGTGCGGCTGAATCCGTCTTTGTCGCCCGATTTGGAGCGCATCATTAATAAGGCGCTGGAGAAGGATCGGGACGTGCGTTACCAGCATGCAGCGGACCTTCGGGCGGACCTGAAGCGGCTGAAACGCGACACGGATTCGGCGCATATTTCCGCTTCTTCTCGCGCCGTTGTAGCGCAGCAGCCGGCAGCATCGTCAGCGTCGCCGCCGAGCAGGACGTCGCGAACTTACGCGGGCACAGCGGTCGCTGTATTACTTCTGATTGCGCTCGGCTGGGCGGGCTACCACTGGCGCGACATTTTCCAGCGTGCCGAGAAAAAGCCGCTCACCCAGCGACAACTGACGCACAACCCGCCGGAGAATCGCCTGCTAAATGCAGCCATTTCAGCTGACGGCAAGTATCTTGCCTATGCAGATCCCAAAGGGTTACATCTAACCACGATAGATACCGGAGAGATTCACGACATCGCGCTGCCTGACGAACTGCGAAATGGCCTTTGGTTTGTATCATGGTTCCCGAACGGCGAGAAATTACTGCTCCAGACCGATTCGGACGTTTGGGCGATTTCCGTTTTCGGGGGCGCTCCGCGCAAACTGCGAAGGCGTTCTTGGTCGGCGAGAGTCTCACCCGACGGTTCGTCTATTGCGTTTTCCAGCGGCAGCGAAATATGGGTGACTGGCGCAGACGGAGAAAATCCCAAGAAAATCCTCGCCAGCGAAAAGGAATTGTATTCGGCTTTAGCTTGGTCGCCTGCGGGCGGGCGCCTCGCTTATGTAAAATCACAAGGAAAAAGCGAAGTGGGCGGGAGCATTGAAACCGTTTCGCTGGAGGGAGGACCACCCAGCGTTGTGCTGTCGAATGCCGCGCTGGTGGTGGGCCAAGGCGCTACTCTTCTCTGGGTCCACGGCGGGCGCGTGATGCTTCTCATGGGAGACCCGATTGAGCCGAACGGTACCAGCGCTTCGGAAATCAACGTTGACCCGTGGACCGGAAAGCCGACCGGCGAGTTATCGAAATCAGCGATTTTGGACGGCACTCCCATCAGTGCGAGCGCGGACGGAACCCGGCTCGTTGTGGGCAAGGGCCATGCTCGAGACGACGTGTATGTTGGCGAGCTGAAGGAGAACGGTGCAAGACTTGAGGTCCCCACGCGTTTCACCGTGAGCGAAAGTATCGATTACCCTTCGGCGTGGACGCACGACAGCAAGAGCATATTCTTCGACTCCGATCGCACGGGAAGGCGCCAAATATTCAGGCAACGACTGGATCAGGAGAACGCCGAACCGCTGAGTCAGGGATCCGAGGCTGAAGAGCAAGCAATGCTGAGTCCGGACGGCGCCTGGATTCTCTGCTGGTCTTCGGTAAGTCCAAGCGGAGGGTCGGTTGCTACAACGCACAGTATGATGCGAATACCAACCTCGGGCGGGTCTGCCGAGAAGATTTTGGACGCGGCCGCTGACGACAGTGCCACCGATTTCCGCTGCCCTGCCGGAACTAGCGGCTCCTGCGTTTTGAACGGCTGGGAGCAGGGCGAGTTGATCTTCTACTCATTTGATCCGGTCAAAGGAAAAGGAAAGGAACTCGCGCGAACCAAGTTGGCGCGCCCGGGTGACGATCTTGATTGGAGCGTTTCGCCGGACGGGATACGAATCGCCATTTCGACCCCGCAGCTTCTAGCCGCTCAGGTTCGCGTCCTTGATACGCGACGTGGCGCAGAGCGCACCGTGGAGCTTCCGAAGGGATGGGTTATCTGGTCGATGAGCTGGGCAGCAAGTAGTGACGCTCTATTTTTGGGCGCGCAGTCGAAGGAGGGATATTCTCTGGCGCGCCTCGATCTGAACGGAAACTTTCGGGTGCTGCTCGATCGAGGAAGGAATCAATGGATTGGCCGTGTTACCGCCGCACCGGACGGCCACCGCGTGGCATTTGCCCAGCAGTCCTTCGAGAACAACGCCTGGCTGCTCGAAAATTTCTGACCGGACCTGCCGACGGGCGCCACACCCAGCGGCAATGGAAGCAAATGCCTGGCTCCTCGAGAATTTCTGTCCCGCATCACGTGTCCGTGCGCCGCGAGCTTTCGTTGCCACCCAGTTTGCCTGTCCTAGGTGAGCAAGGCTCAGTGGGAGGCGGCGGTTTGGCGCAGGAGGACGACGTCGCTGTCGTTGTGAGAGCGGAGCAGGCCGAGGGTTTTGTTGTCGGCGGACCAGTGGAAGTCCGGAATGCGATCCGTTTCAAACTCGGTGACGCGATGGCCGGGTGAGCCGTCCACAGGCGAGACCCACAGAGCGTACAAGCCCTTCTCGCGAATGTAGTAGCCGATTGTTTTCCCATCCTGGGTATAACGAATCTCGCCGCCCGCGCGCGGGTCGCGTGGGATTATTTTTACCGGCGCCAGAGTATCGAAATCCAGAATCTTGATGACGATAGGGCCGCCGGTGGTAGGCTGCGTTTGGAAGGCGATATTCTTTCCGTCGGGCGAGACGTTGACGCAGCCGCAGGTGAGCAGTGACTCCGAAAGTTGCGTGGAGGCGCCGCCGTCCACCGAGACTTTTTTGGCCAGAAATCTTCCCGCATCGTAGCCGGCGTAAACCAGCCATTTCCCGTCGGGCGAGCACATGGCCGGCTCGTCATCGGTGCCGGTGGTGATCTGCTTGAGGTTTCCGCCGCTGGAGTCCATGCGCCAGATATTTATGGAACTGCTGCCTCCGCGAAACGCGGAGGCAAACATGATGTAGCGTCCATGATCGCAGGAGATGGGGCCGAAGGAAGGGAAGTCGTCGTGAAGCAGCGGTGTGCGGTTGCTGCCGTCGGCGTTCATGCGGAAAATGCCGTTCTCCTGTTCGACCAGCAAGGTGCCGTCGGGCGCCCAGGCAAACCAATTTGTGGGCGGGCGGCTGGCGATGGTGACCGGCTTTCCGGCTACTTTGCCGTCGTACGGCGCGGTTTGCAGCGTTCCGACGTATTGCGATTGCACGGTCGCAATCGTCTTGCCATCAGCCGAGAGGCTTACGATCGGATAGGAATTGGTGTCGTTGGTAACCGGGCGATAAACGCCTTGCGGATACGAGACGATTCCGATCTGACTGCGGTTGAAATTCGATTCACGCCCGCTGGCCGTCACCACGATGCCGCTTTGATCCGGCAGCCATTGGGCGCTGCCCCAAAACATCTCCGATTGCTTGAAAGTCTGTTTCTCTCCGGTGGACGCGTCAAAAATATCGAGCGCGGACAACGCGGCCTGGTTGGCAAGAAGTTCCGTCGCCACGATCAATTTCCCGTCGGGAGACCAGGAAGGCGCGTGCAACCGGGTATTTTGCTTGGACAGCAGCTTTTCATTTGAGCCGTCGGCGTTGGCGATGATCAAGTCGCCTTCGCCCTCGTTGGGCTTCTGGCGGATGAAGACGATGCGCGCGCGGTCCGGCGAGAAGCTAATGTTGCTGTAGATGTCGTGAATGATGCGCTCCGGGCTGCCGCCCAGCACCGGCGCGCGGTAGAGGCTGGTCACGTCTTTCTCGCCCGTTTCATCCTTGATGAAATAGATCGAATTGCCGTCCGGCGAAAAGCTCACACCCCAATAGCGCTCATCCGATGGCGGAACGATCTGCGTATTGCTCTTGGTGGGAACGTTGCGCAACCACAGGCTCTGCTGGCCGTTCTCGTGCTGCACGTTCAAGATGTAGTTTCCGTCTGGTGATATCGCCGCGAGCGATGCTTTGCCGGTCTCGGTGACGGGCGTGATTGCGAAACTTTCGAAGGGCGTGGATTTTTTGCGCGAAAGGAACGAATAGACGCCGAAAGCCGCAGCCGCTACCAGCGCAAGCACGATTATGGACGTGATCGCTAATCCCATTTTGTGCTGCCCTGCCACTTGGCGTACGGAAGAGCTGGAAGCGGTTTGCACGGATGCCGAAGAACCCGCAGCCACCATTGCGGGCGTAGAGGCCGACGAAAGCGGGAGGATTACGCTGCCGGAAGACTGCGCGGTGCTGCTTCCGGAGACGCGACCGGACGAATCCGTTTCGCGGCGCAGGCGCTTCAGGTCCGCGCGAATTTCGGCGGCGACCTGGTAACGCATCTCGCGGTCTTTCTCCAGCGCCTTCTGCAAAATTTCTTCGAGCTTGGGTGGAATATCGGGATTGATGCGAATGGCCGGGGCCGGGACGCGGTTCAGGATGGCTTCAAAGGTGACGCCGGTGGTTTCGCCGCGAAAGGGCATGGCGCCGGTGGCCATTTCGTACAGCACGGTGCCGAAGGAAAAAAGATCGCTGCGCGCGTCGAGTTCCTTGCCGCGCACTTGTTCCGGCGACATGTAGGCGACGGTGCCCACGGCGGTGCCGGGGCTGGTAAACATATCCTGCGAATCGCCTGCGGCGTAGGTCGCAGTTCCTACCGTTTCACCCACCCGCGCGCTACCCGCGTGCGACGGCAACAATTTCGCCAAACCGAAATCGAGGATTTTCGCGTGGCCGCGGCGGGTGACGAAAAGATTGGCGGGCTTGATGTCGCGATGAATGATGCCCTGGGAGTGCGCGGCGTCCAGCGCGTCGGCGATTTCGATGCCGATGTCGAGCAGGCGGTCCATTTCGAGGGGACGGCCGTTCATGGTGTGCTTCAGCGTCGCGCCGTCCAGAAATTCCATGGCGATGAAGGCTTTGCCGTTTTCTTCGCCGATATCGTAGATGGTGCAAATGCTGGGATGGTTCAGCGCGGATGCGGCTTGCGCTTCGCGCTGAAAACGCCCGAGGGCTTGCTGGTCGCGCGCAACTTCCGCGGGCAAAAATTTCAGCGCGACGAAACGGTGCAGGCGCGTGTCTTCCGCTTTGTAAACCACGCCCATGCCGCCTCCGCCGAGGCTTTCGACGATGCGGTAATGGGAGATGGTTTGGCCGATCAGGGAGGAGTTGTCAGTCATGCACGCGTGATTTTAGTTTGGAGGAGGGTGCAAGTCAACGGACGGCGGTGGTGCGGCGAGCGTCGCAAGCGCGGGACGCCCCGCCTGCCGTTTGATGGACGACGGTTTTGGCGGCGCGAGAATGCCGGGGGAGGATATACTCGCGGCGTGAGCGCTGCTATTTATCTTGGTACGTCTGCTTTCACCGCCGCGGGGTGGGACACTGCGTTTTATCCAGCGGGAATGAAGGCGGCGGATTACCTCAGCTACTACGCCACGAAATTTGGGGCGGTCGAGATTGATTCCACTTTTTATGCCGCGCCTGCGGCTGCCACCGTCACTCGCTGGAGAGATAGAACGCCGGAGGGATTCATCATCGCCGCGAAGGTTCCGCAAGCGATCACGCACGAAAAATGCCTGCTGGAGTGCGACGAGGAGTTTGCGCAATTCGTCGAAACCATGAGCCTGCTGGGTGACCGCCTGGGGCCGCTGCTGCTTCAGTTCCCGTACTTCAAAGGCGAGATATTTCAGAGCGGAGTGCAATTCCTGGCGCGGCTGAAGGCGTTCTTCAGGAAGCTGCCGAAGGGCAAAAAGTTTGCCGTCGAGATACGAAACAAATCGTGGATTAAGCCGCAATTCCTGGACCTGCTTCGAGAGTATAACGTGGCGTTCGTGCTGCAAGACCAATCCTGGATGCCGCGCGCAGCCGAACTGTTCGAGAAATACGATCCGGTGACCGCGGACTTTACTTACATACGCTGGCTGGGCGATCGCAAGGGAATTGAGACGCTGACGAAGGTTTGGGATAAGACCATCATTGACCGCAGCAGCGAAATGCAGGAGTGGGTGAAATATTGCAGGCAGATTCAGCGCCGCGGAGTGACTATCTACGCGTTTGCGAACAATCATTATGCCGGGCACGGGCCGGGCACGGTGGCGTTGTTCAAGCAACTCTACGGGATTGTAGATACCGTAAGCGCGCCCATTCCCGCCAGGCAAGCGGATCTTTTCGCCGGCCAGAAAGAAGGGAGTGCGGAGCAAGTTCCAGCGCCGAATCAATCGCAAAAAGATGCAAAGTCAAAATCCGCACCCTTCACAATTCGAAGAGTGCGGCACCCGAAAAAGCGGGCGTTCAGCGCGGAAGGGTCGGCTTCCCGGCCCAGGGTTAAAAGAGCCGGCGAGACGCCGGCGCTACTAAAACCGAAGGGTCGGCCACCCGCGTCATTCCCTCCATGTTAATATGGCGGCTATCGTGGGGAAGCAAGGCGGCGGGGCAGGAGGATAGGAATGGCGGGAACGGAATCCGTGCCGGTGACGCTGGGAGCTTCGCTCCCAAGTTCCGCTTCGGCCGTGCCAGCCACCAAGGTTACTTCGCGGCACTCTGCGCTCGTTCGCATCACTCACTGGATCGCGACGTTGTGCTTTTTTGCTCTGCTTGTAAGCGGAATTGAAATTGTGATCTCTCACCCGCGCTTTTATTGGGGCGAAGCCGGTAATGTATTAACCAAACCGTTGTTCCAACTGCATATCCCTTCCTCCAGATCAAAGGTGCAGACCGGTTACGGCTACGTGCTGCCGGACCAGAACGGTTGGAGCCGGTATCTCCATTTTCAGGCGGCGTGGATTGTGGTGTTGACCGGCTTACTGTATGTAATCTCTTTTTTGTTTACAGGGCATTTGCGAAAAGACTTGCTGCCGGGTAAGGGCGATCTTTCGTGGCACGCGTTTTCGAGTTCAATCGCGAAACATTTGCGCTTCGAGCGGCCGAGCGCAGAGGAAGCATGGTCGTATAACGTGCTGCAGCGGCTCAGCTACCTGTTCGTGATCTTCGTTCTATTTCCCTTGGTAATCTGGACGGGCTTGGCGATGTCTCCCGGATTTGTTTCCGCGTTTCCGGCGAGCGTGACTGTGTTCGGCGGGCAGCAATCCGCGCGCACGATTCATTTCTTTGTCACCCTGGCGCTGGTGCTGTTTCTGGTGGTCCACGTGGTGATGATTTGCGTGGCCGGATTCAGGAGCCGCATGCGGGCGATGATCACGGGCCGGGCCGACGGCAAAAATATGGAGCGCACATGAGCGATATCTCGCGGCGCAGACTGATCCTAGGCGGACTCGCAACCGCGGCGGGCGTGTCGGCTCTGGGTGTAGCTGCGCGCATCGCACAAAAGTATGGACTGGTCCCGCCCGATCACGGCGGAATTTACGGACTCGGCGAAACGCTGACCTACGCTTCGCAGCGGCTGCTGACGCGGCACTCGTTAGCGCGTGAGTTTTCTCGCAGCCAGATTTCGAACCCTCCGTTCGCGAACGAAATGCCGCCGCTGAATGACGCGTACAAGCGGCTGCAGGCCGGAGGATTCGCGGACTGGCGGCTTACTGTGGACGGCATGGTTGAACGGCCCGCTTCGTTTTCGCTCGATCAGCTTAAAAGCTACCCGCGTCGCAGCCAGATCACGCATCTGGCGTGTGAAGAGGGCTGGTCGTACATCGCCGAGTGGATCGGCGTGCCGCTCTCGCACGTTCTGGATGCCGTGGGAGTCAAGCCGCAAGCAAAATACGTTGCGTATTTTTCGATCGATCCCGACTGGTGGGACAGCGTTGACATGGCCGACGCATTGCATCCGCAGACTTTTCTCGCCTATGGCATGAACGGCAATGAACTTCCCGTGGGCAACGGCGGGCCGCTGCGCATGCGTGTTCCTCGCCATCTCGGCTACAAGAGCGTGAAATTTGTCACGCACCTTACCGTCACCGACAGCATGAAAGGCTTCGGCCAGGGACTAGGCTCCGCGGCTCCGGAAGGCGGCTACTCCTGGTACGCCGGCATCTGACCGGCCGGAGCCACCCGCCAACGAAGAATTCAAAAGCGCAGAGTCAAAACCCGAACCTTTTCTGCATGAAGCGCAGAAAAGATTCGGCACCCCGCGAGCTTCCATCGTGCTTTGGGCCGACTTCGGTGCCGCGCGGAAGCGTCGGCCACCCACGCCAGGGTCAAAAGAGCCGGCCCTTCGCAAAGGACTCTGGGTGAATCTCTACGGGATTCACAAGACGGGCCCGGCGCTACGAAAAACGGACTCCGGTGCGGCGTGAAAGAGCCGGCCACCCACCAGGACGGAGAGAAGGAAACGCCGAATAAGTTTCCGGCGGGCGCGAAGACGGCCCACTCATGCAGAAAGATGCGGGATTGACGAAGGGTTCGATACCATTGATAATCACGAAGCTCCGGATCTTCTGTACGTGAATGTGATGGCCATGGTCCGGCAGAACGCGAATGGCAATCCTCAGAAGCGCCTTCTTTAAAATCGTAATCGTCGTCATCATCGTCACTGCCGCCGCACTGCTTGGCATTCACCTGGTGAGAAGCGGCGTTAGCTCCGGGACCGTGGTACGGCTATGGCCCGGCGATGCGCCCGGCAGCCTGGGGAGCGGGGATGCGGATACGCCCACAATTTCGGTTTTTCTTCCGGCAAGATGGCACGCGGGCGATGCCGGCATGGTGATTTGTCCGGGAGGCGCGTACAGCGTGATCATGTCGTACGAAGGCGACGACATCGCGCGATGGCTGAATTCCTTCGGGGTGGCCGGCTTCGTTGTGAAATATCGGATTGCTCCGCGCTACCGCTATCCGGCCCCGCTCCTCGATGCGCAACGAGCCGTTCGATACGTGCGCTATCACGCCGCGGAGTTCGGCATCCGGCCGGACCGCGTGGGCATCATCGGCTTTTCCGCGGGCGGACATCTGGCCTCGACTGTCATCACGCATTTCCCGAGCGATAATCCCGGTGCGTCCGATCCGGTGGACCGTGTGTCCAGCCGACCGGACTTCGCGATTCTGGCCTACCCGATCGTGACTTTTCGAGCTCCGTGGACGCATCAGGAGTCGGTCCACAATCTTCTGGGTCCGAATCCGGATCCGGCGCTCATTGATGAGCTGTCCAACGAACTTCACGTCACGCGCGAGACACCGCCTACGTTTTTATTCCACACGGGGCAGGACACGGCGGTGCCTCCGGAAAATAGCCTGATGTTTTACGAGGCGCTTCGAAAGGCCGGAGTTTCCGCCGAATTGCATATCTACGCCGAGGGCCGGCACGGAGTCGGTCTGGCGAATGGCCACGGCGACGCCCCGCGTGTTCCCAGAGTGCTGTCGTGGCCGTTGCGCGCGCAAGAATGGCTGGAAAACCAGTGGACTCCCGAACGCCGCTGGTCATTTTCGCGATTGTTCCGGCTATAAATCCAATCTCGCCGAGAGTTTGTCCCATCCGTAGGAAAGTCCACCGATGATACACAGACCCAACGCGCAAAAAGCGAATTGCAGCAGCGGACCGCCATCGAAGCGCTTGAGGAGCAGATTCAAGGTGATTGCTAACACCACGATTATCGAGTAAATCAGCAGGGAGTGGCGGCCGCCCGTGATCGCGAGGCGGGCGATTCGCGATTCGAGCCATTTTCGGTAGTCCCAGGGGATGGCGATGACCAGGATTACCAGGCTGAGAAAATGTACGAGCCGGAAGGGCGCGAGGTGGGGCTTGCCGGCGTTAGGAGCGAGCAGGCGCGCGGAAAACGGTATAAGGCGGAAAAGCCACTGTTGCAACGGACCGATCAGGGTCGCCGTCTTCAGCAAAAAAGAAGCGAGAACGAGCACAATCGCGAGCCATTGGGTTGTCCGGGATTTTGCTTTCCGCTTCACATCGGACCAGTACATTTTCGAGGCTGTGCCCAAGACCAAAAGGAACTGCCAGGCGAGCGGCTGGTAGTACCACGCTTCGCGCATCACCTGAAGATCGCCCACGCGAAACTGCGCAAGGCACCAGAGAGCGAACGAACTCGCTAGAAACCATACCGGCCAGCGGCGCAGCGCGACGACTGCGATCAGCGCCACCGGGGAGAGCACCAGATACAACGGAAGCAGCGCAAATTCGTTGGGACTATATAGCAGCAAGAGAGTCCGCACGAGATAGCGCGCGGGTTGCCCCATCCAGACGTAGAGGGCAGGCTCATTCAGGCGCAGACCGCGCGACGCGAAAGCTGCGAGGACGGCAAAGCCGGCCGCCATGGTGGCAAGTTGAGCTGCGTAAATTTTTGCTTCCCGCTTGCCTAGCTTGCCGAGTGCGGCGGTGATACCACCGGAGTGGAATGCGCGCTCGTACATCCCGGCATTGACGTAACCGGATAGAAACACGAAGATCTCGGCGAAGTCGCTAAATCCGAACTGAGCCAAGGTGAAGTGCGTCCATACGTTTGGGTGAAGATGATCGACGAACAGAATCCACAATCCCAGCCCGCGGAAAAAGTCCACGGCCGGATTACGGTTCGTGCCGTTCCTCGCTGCCAGATGTGATGTCGTCTCGTCTTTCATAAACGATGTACTCACCCTGTTCCAGAACGCGGCGATACTCGTTGCCAAGCGTATTGCGAATATGATCGAACGCCGCAGGCTCGCGGCGCGCGGAGTTGTCGGCCCAGGCGCGGTACCAACCCGATGTCACGATAAATCGAGGCTTCAGGTGGGTGTAGAAGCCGAGGCGAACGTCATCGGACAGGGAAGCGCCGAAGCCCAACACATAGCCGAGTTCCGCTGGCGCGATGACACTGTCTTGCGGTGCGAGGTTTCCCTGAATCCAATGGGCGACCGGCAGGAACTTAGTGCGCAAGGGATTTTGTACGAAGTGGTGAAACACGCCCGCGCTCTGAATACCGATCGCAATCGCCAACGCAGCACAGAGCGGTATGCGCATGGAATGCCGCTGCCAAAATTCGCCGACGGCAATTGCCGCGAGCGCCGCCAGAAAGGGAAGCGAGTACACCAGATAGTGTTGAAACTTCATTCCTTCAAATAGGGCCATGAGTAGAAACACCGTCAGGCAGGAAGCTGCCAGAATGCGCACGCCTGGTTCGCGCCTGAGTTTTTTGTCGAGCAGCGCAGCCAAGGCCGCCGACACGCAAAGGGCGAGCCACACCGCCGAACCCACTCCCTTTATGGTGTTCAACTCGCCGAATCCGAACGGAAGAAGATATCGTAGCTTCAACTCCATCCAGACCGCCCGCCACGGTGCGGTGATCCCGCTGAAGCGCGCGCGTGGCAGGTATTCGCCGGCGAAGCCGGAGACGTTCCCGAAGAACTGCGAGTGGAAATCCGCCGGCGCTTGCGCTATGTACAGACCCCAGAGTCCTGCGCCGACCAAATACGGCATGCACGAAATCGCGGCGTCGGCGAGAGTCAGGCGTGGCTGCTCCGCAGAACGCAGCGTGTACAGAATCGTCACCGCGAGCGCCGCCGCGAACAAAACCCCGGAGGGATGCGTGAAGATCGCGGCAGCAGCGAGCGAATTGCTTGTCACTAGCGCCGCGCGCAACGACCGGCGGCGAATTTGCAGAAATGCGGCAATGGCCGACGCGCCCAGGGCCGCAGCCATCATGTCCATTCGCCCGTTGGCAGCGGCATTCAGAAAATTGCGCTCAAAGCCGATGATGAGGCAGGCAATCAGCGCGGCTGAGTAATTTCCCGAAAGCCGCAACACAATGATGAACCAAGACAGCAACGCCAGCACACCGAATAGAACGGATAGCAAACGTTGCCGGAAAAGACTGAACCCCACCACCTTGTACCAGCCGGCCTGCGCCAATAGATCCAGAGGCATCATCCAGTAAGTGTGCCGCTCGATTCCCGCCAGCCAAGTCCCTTTCGACGCGAGTACCGTGGTTCCCATATAGCCGTGCGTCGCAAGGTTGACTGCCGGGATCGCGCACCAAGCTTCGTTCGACCAAGGTGCATCGGTGACCGCCAGACTTAGCGCAAGCACGGTCCAGACGGCGAGAATGGCGGCGAGAGCCAGGACAGTTCGCCGAGGCGTTCCGCTCATGGCTGCTGTCTCAAGCGGGAGAACCGGGGACTGGTGCTGGGAATGGACCAACCGTGCTGATCGCAGCGCACAATGATTTCGCGAGCGCTGACGATGGGGTTCGGTTGTGTCAAGCGGTACAAAACGCAGAGTGTTCGGTCCGGCTCATAACCCGCCAGATCGCTGGGCAACGTCTCGGAGCGCGCCACGAGCAAAGTAATCTCCTGCGCCATAGTCTTTCCGGGCGGAATTCGAAATTCGAAATCGTGCGGAAGCGCAATTCGGGACGTGGCGAGCCCGCTTCGAATGTCGTTGAACTGGACGCCTTCCAAAGCGATCACAAGTATCATCGGAACATAGAATGCGAGCGCTCGCCAGAACGGTTTCCGAGTGGGCACCATGTTCATCAGAAGGGCCGCGAATATGCCCAGGCAAACAACCAGCGGAATCGCGCGCCTGACGCCGGTTATATTTCCCGCCACTGCATACATTCCCACAACGCCGGCTGAGACAACCAGCAGCGGCCAGCATCTGGACGGCTGGCGAACGCTCATGACCACCAACCCCGCCAGGGCCGCCAGTCCCATTACGATTCCGCCGAGCGCGGCTGCGCCGTCGGCGAAAAAATAATAACTTCCACCGTGCACAAAAAGTTCGCGGAACAAACCTGCAAGACGGCCCGCAGCGCCGGCGATGAGTGGCCGGCCTCCTCCGCCAATCCACAGGCTTTGGATGTTCGTCCACCAGAGGATGGGGAAGGCCAGCACCGCGGCAGCAAGGGCGCTTCCTGCAATCACGGGGCTGCGCAGCTTCGGCGTTCGTAAGCGCGGCAACTGGTGGATCAGCACGGCCGGCAGGAAAGCCAATCCCGAACCATAACAGCCGGCGGCGAGACAAACCGCGACACAGCTTGCGACAATACACAGCGGGCTCTCAAATAGGGCGAGCCATAGCGCAAGGAACCCCAGAGGCGTTTCGAGACCAACGTCCACGCCGAACCATGAGAAACAAATTACACCGGGAAGCAGGCCGATAGAGAGCGCAGCCGCGAACGCCCGCGGTCCCGAAAATGAAAAGCGGCGCATGAGATAGAGGTACACCAGCGGAGCCAGCAAGGCCATGATCGCCGCCTTGGTGAAGCGGCCGAAGAATAGTGTTGGAAAGAAATGAGCCGCCCACAGAAACAGCACATACGCATAAAAACTAGTGGCATACACGTGATGCTGTAGCCGCAAAGAGAGAAAAGTAGGATTGACGAAACTGACGCTGGCCTCCTCTTTCATCAGCAGTCCCTGGCGGTTCGCTGCGAATACGAGTGCCAGAATCAGCAGTAGCTGGATGAGGTACAACAGTGCGGCCGCAAAGGATTGCCTTTCCAGGAACGGTGTCCGTGGCGCAAGTGAGGGGCCCTCGGTAGCTCTGGCAGCGATTCCGGGCATTGAGATTTCCGACGTTAACACGCTCTTTGCGTGCAGGGGGCGGCTTGCACGGCAGTTATATACAATCCATCACGGAAGTTCCATCGCGTTAAATGGCCCCGCGCGTGCCATTGTCCGCGAGGTCTGAGTAGAGTTTCTATATCAGCCTGGTGCTCGCCGAGGGTGGAGTCTTCGGATATGATGGCGGCCCGTGACACTGAAGACGGAATCCGAGGCAGGTTCACGCCGCCGGGCGGTGCGCGACATCTTGATTTACGGGGTGTGCGGCGGGTTGTTGATTGCGGCGCTGAAGTTGACGGAGTATCGCTTTCTGGTGGTCGAGCATTCGGTGGAGATTTACGGCGGGCTGATCGCGGCGTTGTTTGCGGGGCTGGGGATTTGGCTGGGGCTGACGCTAACGCGGAAGAAGCCGGAGGTAATCATCAAGGAAGTTGAGGTGCCGGCCGGCGGGCCGTTCGTGGTGGACCAGGCGCGCGTGAGCAAACTCGCCATCACGCCGCGCGAGCTGGAGATTCTGGGGCTGATCGCCGGGGGGTTGAGCAATCGGGAGATTGCCGCGCGGTTGTTCGTCAGCGAGAACACGGTGAAGACACACTCCAGCCGCGTTTTCGATAAACTTGGCGCGAAACGCAGGACGCAAGCGGTGCAATTGGGCAAGGAACTCGGCTTGATACCCTGAGCGGCGCTGCGGAGGGCGGTCCTTGAAAGCGCAAAGCTCACTCCAAAGCATGATTTGTGACCTTGCGGGCCAAAATCACCCGAAAGGATGACGACAATATCGCCGGAGGCGGCTAGATTGCGCCAGTCGTCAATCTTCAAATATCGGAGGATGCCAAAGTGAAAAAGACAGTCATTACATTCGGGTTAATTTCCGGCGTTATTTCGTCGGCGCTGATGGTTTGCTTCATTCCGTTTTACCACCAGATCGGGAACAACAGGGCGTTGATCCTGGGATACACGTCCATCGTGCTGTCATTCCTGCTGGTGTATTTCGGCATTCGGTCGTATCGGGATAACGTGGCGGATGGCCAAGTCAGCTTTGCGAAGGCGTTTGGTGTGGGGATCTGCATCACACTGATTTCGTGCGTGTTCTACGTGGCGACGTGGGAAGTTTTGGAGCGCACGGTTTTTCCGGACTTCATGGATCAGTATGCAGCGACCATAATTGCCAAGACGCAGGCGTCCGGCGCGAGCGCGCAAGTGGTGCAGGCGAAAATCGATGAGATGCAGCGGATGAAAGTGATGTACGCGAACCCGTTTTACAATGTGCTGTACACGTTTATCGAGCCGTTCCCGGTCGGATTGGTGATCACGTTGATTTCAGCGGCGGTGCTGAGGAGAAAGACACGGCCGGAATCGGCGCAGACTGCCGCGATGGCGTGACGCACTGCCAATCCCGGCGCTGCGATGCTTGAAGTATTCATGAATCAGAAAAGTCTGTGCGATTGGGACGATTAGAAACTGAAGCTCTGCATTCCTATTAACGGACAAAAAGTTACTTAAGAGAGAGGAGAAAAATGGCAAAAGTCACTGGAATTGGCGGCGTATTCATTAAAGCGAAAACGGACGGGAAAGCGCTCGGCGAATGGTACAAGAAGAATCTCGGCATCAAGCTTGAGGACTGGGGAGGCTGCGCCCTGGAGTGGACCGAGGACAAAGCAGAGGATAAGGGTGCTACGGCATGGGTTGTCGCAGAGCCGGGGACGAAATGGTTCAGCCCGAGTGAATCGAGTTTCATGATCAACTATCGGATCGACAATATGGACGAAATGATCGCGCAACTAAAGAAGGGCGGCGTCGCGATCCAGAAGGGTCCCGAATACCACGAGAACGGCAGTTTTGCCTGGGTAATGGACCCCGAAGGAAACAAAGTCGAATTGTGGGAACCGAAGCTCTGGGACGAAAAGAACAAGAAGGCGTAGGTAAGAGAGCCGTCTTCTCACCTTGTGAAATTATGAAGACAAAGGGCTGGCCACCGGCCAATGAACCCCAAAAAAGCGGTATTTGCTCTGATACTGATCGTCGTAGCGCTGACAACCGCCAGTCGGCTAGGGTCTTATCAAGAGGTTGCTAGAAAACGGGTCGTTGATTACCCAGTGAATGAAAAAACTGCGGTTCGCTTTTGCGATACGGATGAAGAGGAGTACTTCCATGTCCCCCTGATTTTTCGGGCAGTGAAAACCGGAGACGGGCGACTCAACACCGCTCCGATAATTTCGCGCGAAGGTCGGACAGCATTTGTTACGGTAGAAGAGCTACGCCAGTTAGTACAATCGCTGGCGCGCTCGAGTTTGTCCTGGCACGACTCAAACGAAGTCGAATCCCTTAAGTGGAAGCCTCCTCTGGATTGTTTCGATGGCATGGATATTTTAGTTGTTTGTCTGAATGGATCGGCGAACTCGAAGATTCCGCCAAGCAAGATCTGCGAAACTCTGCAGGCACTCGATCCCACGCTGCAAACACCCCGCGCGCTTTGGGAATTTCAATTGTTCCGGCACGGATACGGTTGCAAGGTTCCGGGATTTGATTTTCAAGCGTATCCGGATCATTCGCATTAGTGAGCAGGCCACGCAGCCTTGCGGCGGAACGAAAGGATTATTAGCTAATTGGGACCCTTGCTGGGCGAAAGCGAAGTGAGACCCTTAATACTGGATATAGTCAGATGAGGAGATTCTCATCGTGCTACGTCCGCGTCGAGGTGCCCAGGGGATTTTGCCGGTCTATTTTCAGGGCCTGCTGCGCATCCTCAAAAGTTTTGTATCGCCTGGCGCTGCGGCGTTAGGGTCCACCGAGCGCGGCGATAGCAATCGCGCGCAGGACCATTCCGCATTGGAACATCGAGCTATCGTTCGTGTGGCGAGCGGTCTGGCTGCCATCATCGCTCTGCTAAGTATGTGGGCGTGCAACGGTGGGTTTGAAGGCGCCAGGCCACTGCCTCCTCTGATCATCACGAATCCGGCCAGTCTGACGGTGGAGGTGGGGCAGACCGCGACGTTTAGCGTAACGGCGACGGGCGCGGGAACGCTGACCTATCAGTGGTACGAGAATGGAGTGGCGATCAGCGGCGCCACGTCAAGCAGCTACACGACGCCGCCCGCCGTGTTGGGCGACAGCGGTTCGGTTTTCACCGTGACCGTTTCAAACGCAATCGGAACAGTAACAAGTTTGGGCGCTACGCTGACTGTGCAGGTCCCGCAAGCCAGGAGTCTGGTTCCCAGTTCGTCCACGCCGCCGTACAACTCGTCCGTAACGCTGGTTCCCACGTTCTCGGGCGGAACGGGGGTTATTGGCTCGACGGGCGTGGGGAGTTCGGACATTACGGCGTCGGCCGTAAGCGGCGGATCGTATCCGACTCCACCTTTGACTTCCGCAAAAACCTACACGCTGACGGTCAGGGATTCCAAAGGGAACGTTGCTTCCACCACATGTTTGGTCACCCCAACGATGGTGACGATTACTCCGATTTTGCCGGCGAATCAGACCACCGCGCCGGGACTAATTACTTTTACCGCCACGGCAAGCGGCGGCGTGACGAACAACTTAGTCTGGAGCGCGAGCGTTGGAAGCCTCAGCGGAAACGTATGGACTTCGCCGACCGTCGTGGGCACCTACACCATCACGGCCACGAGCGTGGACGAACCGTCCGTGTTCGTCACAACCACGGCTTCGATCAGCGCTCCGGTGATTGTGACTCAACCGGCTAGCCAGCACGTTTGCACCGGGGGGAGCATCGTGCTCAGTGTGACGGCTACGTACGCGGCCAGCTATCAATGGAGCCTGAATAGCGTGCCGATTACGGGAGCCACCAGCGCGACCTACACCATTCCGTCGGCCGCCGCGGGCAATGCGGGAAATTACAGCGTCACGGTGACGAATGGAGCGGGAAGCGTGACTTCGAATTTTGCGGTGGTGGCGGTGGGATCGACGATCACGTCGAACCCCGCGAATCTTACGGTTCTTCCGACGCAGACGGCTATGTTTGCGGTAGCGGCGCAAGGGCTGCCCCCGTTCACGTATCAGTGGTATCTAATCGCGTCCGGCGCCACGAGCGGAACGGCGATCACCGGCGCAACATCCAGCACCTACATCACGCCGGCGGTGGACGCGACTTACAACGGCGATCAGTATTACGCGACAGTGACGGATTCCTGCGCGGGAGCTCCGCTTACCAGCACCGCGGCGACGTTAACCGTAACGGCGGGGAATGCTGCGCCGACGATCGTTACTCAGCCAGTCGGCGTAAGCGTTGCGCCAGGAGATACGACATCGTTTACCGTGGTGGCTTCCGGCACGCCTGCGCTTGCGTACCAGTGGTATGTGATTCCCGCCGGACAAACGACGGGAGTTTTGATATCGGGAGCCACTGCCGCCAGCTACACGGTGCCGGGCGCGGATACCGCGGTCAGCAACGATCAGGATCAGTACTACGTGGTAGTAACCAACAATTACGGGCAAGCAGTTTCGCAGCCCGCGCCGCTCGCGGTTGGCAATGGAATATTGCTGCAGATAACCGGGCAACCAGTGACTCAATACGTCCTGGTGGGCGCATCCGCGACATACCAAGTGACGGCAGTTTCCAATCTTCCGCTGACCTATCAATGGTACGAAGCCGCGCCCGGCAGTTCCGTGTTCACTGCGATACCGGGAGCGACCGGCTCGACGTTCACACAGAGTGACGCGACTCTCGCGGAGTCTGGTTCCGTTTTTTATGTGGTGGTAAGCAACGGGAGCACCACGTCTGTGATCAGCACCTCGGCGGGTCTCTTCGTAGGAGCTTTGTCGGTCCCGGGAGATCTCTGCGATACGACTTGGTCGCCGCTAGGCGATACAACGCCCGGCGGCCCGGCATGCAGTTTTCAATTGACGCCCGCGGCGAACGATCAGTTGGGTGAAATTGTGTGGCCTGACCTGATTTCCACGGGCGACATTCAGGTCAGCTTTACCATGACGCTCAGCATTCCGAGTTCTACTCCGGCCGATGGCTTCACATTGGTTTTTGGCGATCCATCGCTTGGTGCGACGCCGACGAGCTTGGGCACGCCGGGCATGGGATTGGGAGCCAGCGGAATTCCCGGCAGCTTATTCGGCTTTGACACCTATCACAACTCCGGCGATCCGATGGTGCCCTACGTAGGTGTGGGAAGAAGCGACGCGGGACTGTTTGAGAATCCGTGGTTCAACGTCAACACCAGCATTCCGACGCTGGTCGCGGTGGGCATGTCCATTTCACACAATTACACCATCTCAATTATCCAGGGGCAGATGACCGTGACGCTGGACGGCGTGCAGGTGATGTCCGGAAGCGTGGCACTTCCACCCGTGGCTTATATGTATTTCACCGCGTCCACAGGGGGATCTTTCGAGCAAGCGGTGATCAGCAACATGGCCGTCAGCATTTCCGTGCCATCCAATTAATGAAGCGGGCTTGAGGAGAATTGCGAATGCGATCGTTTGTGCTGGCAATTATTTTATTATTCGCAGGGGCAAGCGCGGCGGTGGCCCAGGAGTCCTATCGCGGAGACGCTGCGGCGACCTACGAATGGGTGCACGCGAATGCTGGTCCCGGACAGTGCGGCTGTTTTGGCTTGAACGGCGGCGGCATTTCGGGTTCGTGGAATTTTCACGGCCCGTGGTCCGCGGTTGTGGATTTCAGCGCGGGGTATGCGAATAACGCGCCGACTGCGGGAAGCTCGTTGACCTTAACCTCGTATTTGGCCGGAGCGCGTTACAAACTTCCGCAACCGTGGCTGGAAGGGAAGCATAAGCCCGAACCGTTTGCCCAAGTGCTGCTGGGCGGCGCGCACGCCGGAGGTGGAGTGGCGGGAGTAGGCGAGGGCTTTTCGTTTGCCGCGCGCATGGGCGGGGGCATTGATGTGCCGCTGAATTCGCGGTTCGCGGTACGTGTCATCCAGATTGATTATTATCTGACCAACTTTACAAACTCCACGAACGACCACCAAAACAATTTGCTGGTGGGCGCCGGCTTTGTGTTTCATTGGTCCCGGTAAGAATAATATTCAGCGATTATTTTCTCGGAAGCGTTCGGCCGCACGCACCCGGCAATTTGTAAATCCTAGATCATCAATACGAACGCAGCACGGCCCACGGAATCTCCTCCACCGCAGCGAGGTGCCCCATCGCTCCCGCGCCGAGTGGCCGAATACTCCCGCTTCAATGACGGCTAGCGGGCGGCACGATACCGTTCATGCGGAGATATTCCACCATCTGGCCGTAATGGTTGCTGGAGTGAGCCACCACGTCGATGGCGAGTTGAAGCCGGGTCTTCTGCCCGAAACTGGGAGTGCTGGCCAAGGGCTCCAGCATGTTTCCTTCATTGATGGAAGCGACCGCTCGATGGAGAACTGCGAAGGAGCCTTTGACGTATTCCATGATCTGGGCTTTGGATTGGACGGTGTCGGGACCAGTTTCGGACATCTGGTCAGGAGTGGGAGTTTCGTTGAGGATATAGGCGGCCATGCGGTAATTGTTGGCGGCCAAGTGCTTGATTTGTTGGGCGAAAGTGCGGACGCCTGTAAACTGGCCTGCAGTTGGTGCAAAAGAATACTTCTCCGCGGGCATGGCATCGGCAGCGGGAACGACCAGATTTTCCGTGTTGGTGATCCAGAAGTCGAGCGCCTGGCTGACGGTGTGAACCGGCGCCGGCTCGCTATGTTGCCCGCGCGCCGCGCTGCTGCCGGCCAGCAGGAGCGCAAGCGCCAAAAGACAACGGAACGATTTCGCATTCATATACAGTCTCCTTGGAGTGCCAGCTTCCGTGCCGCTGCCGACCCTCCTTTAAACCCTACAACTTCAAGTTGACTTTAAGTCAAGCGCTGTTTTTGCCATCCGAAATCGCGGTGGTGGTGAAAAATGGAGTGCTCTAGAATGCTGGCATGTCTCAATTGTCCATTTCTCAGGTAGCACACCAGGTTGGACTTCGGGCGTCCGCAATTCGCTACTACGAGCAAATCGGGCTGCTCCCCGCCGCTCTGCGAGTAACCGGGCGGAGGCGTTACGACGCATCCGTGTTCCACCGGCTTGCCATCATTCAACGGGCGCGACAGCTCGGTTTTACGTTGGACGAAATCCGGCAGTTATTCTTCGGCTTCGGGCATGCCACCCGGGCTTCGGAGCGTTGGCGGAAGTTGTCCCGACGAAAGCTCGCGGAACTCGACAATTTGACGGGCGGGATAAAGACGATCCGGCGCCTGTTGAAAAAGATGATGCGAAATTGCCGCTGCCAAACGTTGGATCAATGCGGCCAGGGAATATTTCGGAGTGGACGGAGAGAGGTAATATTGAGGTCCCTGCCTGCGAACCGTCGACATCGCATATGATTTTGCCGGCTTGATCGCTCGCCCGGAGGATTGTGGTCAGAGCGTTGGGGAATCATTTCCTAGCATGGCTCGGCGCACGATCTTGATCGGCGGAAAACCTTGCTTCATGAAATTGTTGTGAAATTGCTCGAGTGAAAATGCCGCGCCTTCCTTCTTCATTACGTCTTCGCGAAGCTTTAATATCTCGAGCTTGCCGAGCGTGTAGTAAAGATAGGTGGGATCGCCGGTGCCGCGTTTCGTTTCGACCAGGCCTACCTGCTTCGATTGATATCCTTCCTTCACGAAGAACTCGGCGGCCTGATCGAAACTCATCTTGCCGCGGTGCATTTCAATTCCCACGATGAAGCGTGCGTTACGGAGAAGCGCGTCCTGCAGTTGCCCCAGGCGGATGAACTTCGCTTCGCGCGCATCTTTCGCGCCCGTGCCGGGCTGTCCGTATCCTTCGTCGAGCATCATCTGTTCGCTGTAGTGCGCCCAACCTTCTTCGTTCGTGGCTGCGCCGAGCAACTTGCGAACCTTGGTAGGCGCGACGCGATTCACCCAAAGGAACTGAATGTAGTGGCCCGGATAAGCCTCGTGCGTGGCCGTGCTGACGATCGTGCCGATGTTGAAGCTGGCCATGCGCCCCTCGATTTCTTCGGGCGTATCGTGCGGGCCGGGCAGCGTCACGTTGAAGTAGGCTTCCGTGGCCACTTTTTCGAATGGCCCGGGAGTATCCATGGAAGCAAACGTTGTAGCGCGCATGAACGGCGGAGTTTCCTGGAGGATCGGGCGCACTTCGGTGGGAATGGTGATGATGTGTTTTGTTCGAATAAACGCGATCAGCCCATCGAACGTGTCGCGAAAAGTCTGCAGCAGTTTGTCCGGCGCAGTATGCATTGCGGCAAGTTCGGCCAACACGTCGGCCGGCGCTTTATCGGGCTCCAACTCTTTGGCGATGCGGCTGAATTCCGCCTGGTTCTTGCGCAGGTTGGCCCAGCCGATTTCGAGCAGGCGGTCGAGCGGCGTGTCCACCATTTCGTCGTACAGCAATTTTTTCGAGAAGGTGTCCGCGCCGATGCGGAAATCTCCGTTCGAGCGCGGCAGCAAGTCTGACTTGAGCCAATCCGCATAACTCTGCAAGCCGGCGATAACCGCGGCATTCGATTTCGCGAATTCCGCCTTCAACGCGGGATCGGTGGCACCGGCAAAGGCCGCCGGAACGTCGTTCTGAAAAAAGCTGATGATGCCGGGAAGCTGCTCGAGCGCGATCTCGGTGTAAATTCGCGGCGGATTCTTCAAATTCGCGCGCGCGGCGGCAAACACCGCGGGCATCTTCTCTTCGCGAGAGACGACGGAGCGCAGGCGGTCGTCGGGTGGAGCAAACTTCCGAATCATAATCACGTACACGCTGTTGCTGACCCCGCCCGAATAGGCATCCGGATTCTTTTCCCATGGGCGAATCGTTTCAAGCGTCAGCAGCGTGCTGCGGATATTCGATAGCACCAGTTCGCGATCCGCTGTGTGCGTTTCGTCCAGGCCCGCCGGGTCCATCGCTTCCACGCGTTTTTCGAAGGCATGCAACGCCGCAACTTCGGCGTCCACTCCGGCGCGCGAATAGTCCTCCAGCAGCGGATCGTATTGATGCAGGCCGACAAAGGTGCCGCCGGTGGGAGAAAACTTGAAAAATACCTGGTCGAAATATTCGTCGGCCAGCTTTTCCCATGCGGCTTGCTTTTCGGTGGCGTTGGCGTTTTGCGGCGAGCGCGCGCGAATCGAGTTTGGAGACGCAATTACGGCCAAGATAGCCATCAGGCTCAGGAACGCTCGGGTCAATTTGTGCACGCGAACCTCGTGTGAATTGAAATTATGACGTTAAATCTACATCCGAATCTGCGCGGCGGGAGCTTCAGGGGCTGAAGCCCCTACTCCTCGGCTTGACTTAAGTCGCCCTAAAGGGGCGACCCACAAACACATTCGGCGTTCAAATTGCAACGACATTTCGCGTTCACAATATCGGCGTCTGCAAGACTGGTCTGCGGCGTCAGATATTACTCCTTCCAGCGCGGCAAGGTCAGGACTTTTTAAGCGATTTGGCATCCGCGAAATGTAAAGCGAGAAATCAGTGAACAAATTGGGCACGACCTTCGTACGGAACAGCAGGAGCCACGCCCGATGAAAGACATTCGCTACGCCCTGCGACAATTCGCCAAAGCGCCAATCTTCACTGCGACAGCAATTTTGACTTTAGCGCTCGGAATTGGCGCAACCACAGCCATTTTTACGCTGGTGCATGCCGTGCTGTTGAATTCCCTGCCGGTGGCCAAACCCAGCGAACTCTATCGCGTGGGCGACCAGGAGAATTGCTGCGTCAACAGCGGCCTGCAGGACAACTGGTCGCTCTTCTCCTACGACAAATATAAGACTTTCCGCGATAACACGCCCGGTTTCGTCGAACTCGCCGCGTTTCAGGCGGGACATGACCTCATTGGAGTGCGCCGCAGCGGCAGCAGCCAGGCCGCGCAATCCATGAGGAGCGAGTTCGTCTCGGGAAATTATTTCCTCATGTTCGGAATCGGGCCTTACGCGGGACGAGTGCTGATGCCGGATGACGATCGCAAAGGCGCATCGCCGGTCGCGGTGATCAGCTACCGCGCCTGGCAGCAGACGTTCGCCGGCAACCCGGCCGTAGTCGGCGGGAATTTTACGTTCAACGGCCAGCCGTTCACCGTGGTGGGAATTGCGCCGCCTGCGTTTTTCGGCGACCGGCTCACAGATCCCGCCGCGTTTTGGATTCCCATCGCGGATGAGAATTTTATCGACGGCCCCACGTCTTTTATTGATTTCCCGCAGCAAGATTGGCTGGACATAATCGGCCGCATCGCGCCCGGTGCTGATCCGAAGCAAATCAGTGCGCACATGCAAGTGGAGTTGCAACAGTGGCTGCTAAGTCCCATAGCGCAATTGCAGCCTGGCGAGCGCGACGCGGTAGCAAAGCAGACGCTGCGGCTTTCGCCCGGCGGCGCCGGCGTTCAAGACTTGCGCGACGAATTCCAATCCAGTCTGAACCTGCTGATGTGGATTTCGGCGCTGGTTTTGACGATTGCATGCGCAAACGTGGCCAATCTGATGCTCGTCCGCGCCAGCACGCGAAAACTTCAGACCTCCATACGAGCGGCGCTGGGTGCCTCCAGCGCGCGACAGATTCGGCAGGTGCTCACCGAGAGTGTGGTGCTGTCGTTGCTGGGCGGCGTGGTGGGCGTGGCGATCGCATTCGGCGCGACGCGGCTGATTCTGCACCTCGCGTTTCAAAGCACATACGTCGCGATCCACGCTTCGCCGTCTCTGCCCGTGCTCGCGTTCACGTTTGCCATATGTCTTCTCACCGGAGTTCTCTTCGGCGTGGCTCCGGCATGGATCACGGCAAATGCCGCTCCCGCCGACGCGTTGCGTGGCGCGGGCCGTTCCACCGGAAGCGGCGACGGCTGGACGCAAAAATCGCTGGTGATTGCGCAAGCCGCGCTGTCACTCGTGCTGCTTTCCGCGGCAGGATTGTTGACGCAGAGCCTTCGCAACATGCAGGGACAAAATTTCGGATTTGAGACGCCCAACCGGTACATCCTGCATGTCGATCCGATGATGGCCGGATACAAGTCCGCGCAGCTGGAGCCTCTATATCGCCAGCTCCACGATTCGCTCGCGGCGATTCCCGGAGTCGGCCAGGTGAGTTTTTCGCTCTACACTCCAATGGAGGGCGACAATTGGGGTGAGACGGTTTACATCGAGGGTCAGGCGCCGCCGCCCCCTGATTCCGATCAGAACGGCGCTTCCTGGCTTCGCGTCAGTGCCGGTTACTTCGAAACTCTGGGCACCAAGATTGTTCGGGGCCGCTCCATCAACGAGCAGGATTCGCCCACATCGCGGCGCGTGGCGTTGGTGAATCAGACCTTCGCTAAACATTTTTTCCAGGATGATAATCCGATCGGAAAGCATTTCGGCTATATCGACCAGACGCATGCTGGAGATTTCGAAATCGTGGGCGTAACGGAAGACACCGAATATCGCGAGCCAACGCGCAAAATCCCGCCCATGTACTTCCTGGCGGAAACGCAGAGCGTCACGTTTGACAATCCGCGCTTCATCGCTTTCGAAGATCGCTCGCACGAATTGAACGCCGTGGAACTGAGAACGCTCGGCAAGGTGACCGGTCTGGAAGCGCAGGTGCGGCACGCGCTTGCCGAAGTGAACCCGGACCTCGCGGTCATCGACTTCTTGAGCTTCGGAGAGCAAGTGGACAACAATTTCTCGCGGCAGAAATTGATAGCAAAACTTACCTCCATGTTCGGATTGCTGGCGCTGGTGCTCGCGTCCGTGGGGCTTTACGGAGTGACTGCATATTCCGTGGAGCGCCGGACGAATGAAATCGGAATTCGCATGGCTCTGGGCGCCGACCGCTCCAACATTCTGAAGTTGGTGCTGTGCGGAGCGCTGGTGCAAATGGGAATCGCACTGGCCATCGGCATTCCAGTGACGATTGCCGCCGGCCATGCCATGGCTGCACAACTGTTTGGGATAAAACCGTACGATCCGCGCATCCTGCTGGCGACTTCGGCTGCACTGGCCTTCGCCGCGTTCCTGGCGGCAGCAGTTCCCGCTCGCCGAGCAGCAACTCTTGATCCGATTCGCGCCTTGCGCACCGAATGAAAAGATACCTGATATCTCTTCTCGACTATTCCTTCACATGCGCCAAGGGAATCTGCGAAAACAATTGCAGATCGATGATCATGTTCAGGCGCCGGTCTAACTGAAAAAACGTCGCCGCCTTCTTTCCCGGCAACACCTGGCTGACCACCGGCACATACTTCAAGCGCAGAGCCTGGGCCTCGCCGTCCGCCTCCAGCCAGTGCCGCACATAAATCATGGCGTCTTCGTCTGACATTGTTGACCACATCTCCGCGTACTGCTTCAGCAGCGCATACTTCTGATTGTTCACTTCCGACAAGTCCTTCACGTAATGGTTGTAGATTGGCCAGAATTTCTGCGCCTCGGTGTCCGACAGCGACATATTCTCCCCAATCACCTGCATTTTCATCGCCCGTAGATCTTTCCGCAGCAAAGCAATGTCCTCGTCCGTCACATTCGGGCTGATGACCTTCTGCACGGTAACTTGCTGCTGCGCCGCAGCCCCCAGCGTCTTCGTCCTCGCCGCAGCCATGCCCGCAGCCAGCGCCGTCGCCACCACCATGCCCGCAACAAACGCCGCAGCCAATCCCGCCGCTCCCGTCATTTTGAGCTTCATAATCTTTCTCCTTAGCTCTGCTTTCTTGTCAAAAAGAACCACCGAGTGCAGTAAGTCCGAGTGCATGTTAATACAGTTGGCCGCCAAGCGGTGGCGCGACATAATCCACAGAACGTGGGCCGAGAACGAGGGCGCCGCCGTTAGGGTAATCCGGCGTGGGGAACTTTCACCTTCGTTATTAAAATTGCGGCTTGATGATTCGTGGATGCCTCCGCCTCGCGGAACGTGGGGGCTACGCAGGCGAATAGCGTGCGGCCATCGTCGCCGCCTAGCATGCAGGCGAACGCACCCAATCCATTGGTCTTGAGTTCTTCCACGATGCCGCCGCGCTCGGCCACGCGGACCAGCCGCTTGTGGGCGGCATCGGCCACCCACACATAACCTCCCGCATCGAGACAAATCCCATCCGGCACCACAGCCGATTGAGCTAACTTTTCGTCGGCGTTGGTCGTTGCCGGCGCATCGCCAAAGGCAGCCCAAATCCGGCGATTACTCAACGAACCTGCGGAGACGTTGAAGGCAGTGAGGCGATTCATCGTTGTCTCGGCCACGATCAACGTGCGGCCGTCCGGAGTAAGCACCATGCCGTTGGGAAAGCCGAGCTCGTCGGCTACCACATTGGCCGCGCCGTCGGGTTCAACGCAAATCAGCACGGTGGTACGGGCCGGTGCGCCGCCCATCAGATCGAATCCGAAATTGCCAACCCAGGCGCGACCATCGCGATCTACCAGCATGTCGTTCAGAAACCCCGGGGCCAGAGCGGACAGATCGGCATGGGTGACGAGCGAACCATCCGGCTGACGACGGAGTATTTTGCGGTCGCGCATGGACACGATCAGCAGGCTACCGTCGGGCAGAAATCCAAGCCCGGAGGGTTGCTGCGGAACGTGCGCGATTATCTCCGCCGTGCCGTCCATCGCGAAGGCGAAAACGCGGTGGGTGTAGAAATCGGAAACGTAGAGCCGCCCGTCGCGCCATCGTGGGCACTCGGTAAATGACAATCCGCTGACCAGGGTCGTGAACTCAGCCATATTCCCGGCGCGTCCGCGTACTTCGCGATGGCCGGCGTTTGTGTCCGGCTACTCGAGGAGCGACACGACGCCCGTGCCGAGGTCATAATACCCAGCCACGACTTTCAGCTTATTTTCTTTCACCATACCGGAAATGACGGTCGATGACTGGCGCAGAAGTGCAGCTTGAATCTTGGCGTTCGCTTTTGTCGCTGCCTCCAGGTTTGGCCCGGCCTGATCTACCGCGGGTTGGATGTAGGAAAAGAGCGAGCTGATCTGCCCGGGAACTTCCTTGGCTTGAATGGTGGCCTTGACTGCGCCGCAATTGCTATGTCCCAGCACCAGGATTACTTTTGTCCCCAGCACGACCGCGCCATATTCCAGGCTCGCAATGATTTCCGTAGCGGCGAAATTTCCGGCCACGCGCGTAACAAAAATATGGCCGATGGTCTGATCGAAAAGCAGCTCAACCGGTACGCGGGAATCGGCGCAAGACAACACCGCCGCGAACGGCTCCTGCTTATCAACCGTTTTCTGTTTCAACATCGCAAGGTCATGCTCGAAGGAAGTCAAATTTCCAGTTGAGAACCGGCGGTTGCCATCCATCAATTCCTGCAATGCGGCGTCGCTCGTAAGCGCGCTTTGTGCCAAAATCCGGCGTGGCGTTGCGAACTCGATTCCCGTCGCGGTCACTAATCCCGCGACTGCTCCTCCTACCGTCATTTTGAAAAAACTTCTTCGGGAGGAACCTTGGTTCGACGCCGTGGAGCGCGCTGCACAGTCGAAGGAAGGTTCCAGAGCTAATGTACTCCCATCACGTTGAAGATCGTCGCTTGCTGTGTCGAATAAAAACTTCATTTGCGAAAGCCTCCTGTTGGAACTACCGGCGTAAGTACGCTGCAATATACTCCGCACATGTACACGCCGCAATCGGCATAAATTTCGCCGGTAAACGCGAGAACCGAACATATGGGTCCGGCTTCGGGGTGCTCAAAGTGTTGCGAAGCGTCGAGACGCGTGACCCGGAATTGACCGACACAGGAACGAGTGGTATTTTCGTTTCTCGCAACCCGACCTCCGGAGGGGCACTGATGCTGCGCAAACTTGTAAGGATTCTTGGTCTGGTGGGAATTCTGCTTCCGTTGGCTGCTGTTTCGGCCGCACCTACCGACTACGAAGTTCAGTTCCCAAATGGGTTCCGGAATTGGTTTGTGGTGAATTCGATGATCGTGACCAAAGACAGCGGGATGTTCGATCAAATCGGCGGCATGCACATTATTTACATTAATGCGAAGGGACGGCCGACGCTGGAAAAGGGCGGCCCATTTCCGTATCCTGACGGAACCGTTTTCGCCGATGACGTTCACGAATTTTCGGTGAAAGACGGCTCATACGTCGAAGGCAACAAAAAGGCCGTGACGGTGATGGTGAAAGATGCGAAGAAGTATGCGACAACTGGCGGATGGGGATTCCAGGTGTGGGGAGGCGGCGACCAGTCGAAACCGCTCGTACCCGACCCTGCCCACGCCGTAAAAGCTTGTTTTGATTGCCACACGCCGCAAAAAGACCAGGACTACACGTTTTCGACTTACATTCCCTGAGATGGGGTCCTTGTCGCAATCGCGACAGAGGACGACGACTCGCGACTGAACTTCATTTCTCTTTCTCCAAGGCCGTACGAGGCGAGCTTTATGTCGCCGCAGCTTCGACTTTCAGATCATTAGCCTCAGGTTTACTGACTACCGGGAACCTTAAGCGGAAGCGAATTCGCGGCGGTAACCCTCGTCTTCGCGCTTCAGCTTCACGAGCAGGCGGTCGTAGCGTTGTTTGCCTTTCAGAGGCTTCAGAAATTTGTCGTCGCGGAACAATTCATAATTGGGCAAGCCGAAACCGCCGGCCTTTTCGAGCAATTCGATGGCTGGGGTCGGTTTCCCGAGAAGAGCGAGCGCCGCGGCGGCGGTATGCCACATGTGGTGCGTATGCAGGAACGGTTTGGTCTTGCTGTGCAGCGCGACGTGCACGAAATGCGCCGCTTTGGTGCGTTCGCCTCGCAGAGCCCACAAGAGCGCCTCGCAGGAATGGAGCCAGGGGTCATCCGGCAGCACATTTTGCGCCACCTGAATTCTCGACTCGGCCTCATTCAGCTTCCCAGAGTAAATAAGAACCGTGGGTTGGAATACGTTGGCCCAGATGTTGACCGGATCGTTACGAAGAGCGCGCCGGAGACATTCCTCGGCCTCTTCGAAGTTCCACATGCTCAGTGCGGTGTGGCCGAGGAAGACGTTGGTGAACGCGTCGTCGGGCTGGGCGGCGAGAGCGATGAGCAGGCCTTCTCTGGCTTCTTTCAACATGCCGATGTGATTGAAAATCAAAGACTGCCAGATGCGCGCGGGATGGCAGCCCGGATTGAGACGGAGGGCGTTAGCGAGGGCGCGCAGGGCAGGGCCATTTTG
>JBEKSN010000013.1:0-31128 GCA_049517055.1 Candidatus Acidiferrales bacterium
AAGGTACATCCGCGTCTCGCCGCAAAAGGCGAGGCTGGTGATTGACTTGATTCGCGGTGAGCGCGCGGAAAAAGCTTTGCACACTCTGCGCTTCACGAAAAAGCGTGTAGCGAAGGAAATCGAGAAGACGCTGCGCAGCGCGATTGCCAATGCCGAGCGTAAAGCGGAAGACGCCGGCGAATCGCTCGACGTGGACGCGCTCTTCGTAACCCGCTGCTACGTGAATGAAGGCCCGCGATGGAAGCGTATGCGTCCCGCGCCGATGGGCCGAGGCTTTCGTTATCAGAAGCGCACCGCTCATATTGTTGTGGAAGTAGCGGAACACCACCGCGCCGCGGCGGATCGAATAACTGCAGCCGCCGAGGAAGCGCAAGCATCCAAGGGCGTGCGCGGAGCGGTTCGCAAGGCTCGCAAAGCGTTTGAGAAGCGCGCAAAACAGCAGGCACCGAAAAAGAAGAAGTAGGAGGACAGTTTGGGGCAGAAAACACATCCGTACGGTTTTCGGCTGGGCTACAACAAAGTCTGGAAGTCACGCTGGTTTGCTAAGCGCGATTATGCCGACTTGCTGCATGAAGACGTTCAGCTTCGCAAGGTGCTGAAGGATAAGTTGAAGTCGGCCGGCATCAGCGGGATTGACGTGGAACGCGCGGCAAATAAGCTGGTCGTCCGAATCTACACCGCGCGCCCTGGAATCATCATCGGGCGCAAAGGTTCGGAAATCGACAAGTTGAAGAGTGAGGTGCAGAAGCGCACCAAGCGCGAAGTGCACATCGATATCCAGGAAGTGCATCGTCCCGAACTCGATGCACAACTCGTAGCGGAGTCGATTGCGCTGCAGCTTGAAAAGCGCGTCGCATTCAGACGAGCCATGCGCAAAGCGGTAGATTCCGCGCTGCGGTTCGGCTGCAAAGGAATTAAGGTGCGCGTCGCGGGCCGGCTGAACGGCGCCGAAATCGCGCGCAAGGAATGGTACTTGCAAGGGCGCTTGCCGCTTCAGACCTTGCGAGCGGACATTGATTACGGCACGGCCGAGGCGCACACCACGTACGGCGTGATTGGCGTGAAGTGCTGGGTGTACCAGGGCGAGAAAATCCCGCAACGCGGCGGGAAAACCGGAACAACCTCGGAAGTTTAGAAGTTTAAGGAAACAGGTCCAATACCATGTTGATGCCGAAAAAAGTTAAGTACCGCAAGCAACAGCGCGGACGCCGTACTGGAAAGGCTTGGCGCGGCGGCTCGCTCGCGTTCGGCGAGTACGGACTGAAAGCGATGGAGCCCGCCTGGATTACCGACCGGCAAATCGAAGCGGCTCGCGTAGCGATCACGCGGTTCATCAAGCGCGGCGGAAAACTTTGGATCCGGATATTCCCGGACAAGCCCTTCACCAAGAAGCCCGCTGAAACTCGAATGGGTAAGGGCAAAGGGCCACCGGAGCATTGGGTTGCGGTGGTAAAGCCGGGCCGTGTGATGTTCGAAATGGCCGGCGTGGATTTGGCGGCGGCGACGGAAGCGATGGCGCTTGCGTCACACAAGCTTCCGATTCGAACGAAGTTCGTAAGCCGGGCGGAGGAACTGTAATGCCGGGGCGTACTGCAAAATTGCGTGAGATGAATCACAGCGAGCTCGAAGTGCAGCAACAGGAGCTTGCCGAGCAGATTTTTCGCCTGCGCTTCCAGCTTTCTACCGGGCAAGCGGAAGGATTAAAGAAATTGCGGGAAGCGAAGCGCGATCTTGCGCGAATCAAAACTCTTCTGCGCGAAGCCGAATTGAGGAAAGCGTAATGGCGAACGAAACAGCAGCGAAAGCCGCGGCAGGTCAAGAAGGCGCTCACGTACGTGGAGCGCGTCAGGAACTGACCGGCGTGGTGAGCAGCGCGAAGATGCAGAAAACGATTGTAGTGAAGGTTATTCGCGCGGTTCAGCATCCTCTCTACCATCGAGTGGTGCGGACCGCGAAGAAATATTACGCGCACGACGAAACGGGCGAAGCCCGCGTTGGCGATACCGTACGAATTGTCTCCACCCGGCCGCTTTCAAAACTGAAGCGGTGGCGCCTGGAAGAAGTTGTGGCGCGCTCGACGCGAGCGTGAAGCAGAAGCGGCACTAAGGGAGCAAGATCATGGTTCAGATGCGGACATGGCTGACGGTGGCCGACAATTCCGGCGCCCGCCAATTGACCTGCATTCTTCCGGTAGGAGGAGATGCGGGATTGGTGGCTGGATTGGGCGACGTGATTACCGCCGCCGTAAAGGAAGCGACGCCTGACAGCCAGGTGAAAAAAGGCAAGGTGGTGCGCGCAGTGGTTGTGCGCACCAGGAAAGAGCACCGGCGCAGGGATGGCACCTACATCCGGTTTGACGATAACGCTGCAGTGCTAATCAACGATGCGGGCGAGCCGATCGGGACGCGCGTTTTCGGGCCGGTGGCCCGCGAGCTGCGCGAAAAGAAGTTCACCAAGATCATCTCGCTGGCTCCGGAAGTGTGGTAGCGATGAGAGAACCCAAAGTAAAACCCGACGCGCACGGCATTCGCCACGGCGACATGGTGAAAGTGATGGCCGGCCGCTCGAAAGGCAAGAGCGGGAAAGTGCTGGCCGTGAATCTGTGGAAGAACACGGTCACGGTCGAGCACACCAACATCATCAAGCGCCACACGCGCCCGAATCCGTCGAAGAACATTAAGGGCGGCATCCTCGAGCGGGAAGGGCCAATTCACGTTTCCAACGTGATGCTGCTCTGCCCGGGATGCGGGAAACATACCCGCGCAGGGCATACCACGCTGCCGGACGGCACCAAAGTGCGCACTTGCCGCCGCTGCGACACGACTTTTGAGAGCTAGAGGCCGAGAGAAGAAATGATTACGCGTCTGCATGAAAAGTACCGCAAAGAAGCCATCCCGGCGCTTTCGAAGCGTTTCGGGTACACCAATACGATGGCCGTCCCTCGTGTTTCGAAGGTGACGGTTAACATCGGCATGGGCGAGGCCAGCGCAAACGTCAAGCTGCTCGACACCGCTGTAGCCGAGCTCGGGCAAATTGCCGGGCAGAAGCCGGTGATTACTCGCGCCAAGAAGTCGATTGCGAATTTCAAGATTCGCAAAGGCATGCCCATCGGCTGCATGGTCACCTTGCGCGGCGAGAGAATGTATGAATTCCTCGACCGCCTCTCGGCGATTGTTCTGCCGCGCGTTCGCGACTTCAAAGGGCTGCCGCCGAATTCTTTCGACGGCCGCGGCAACTACACTATCGGCATTAAGGACCAACTGGTTTTCCCGGAGATCGATTACACCCGGGTAGACAAAATCAAGGGCATGAACGTCACCATAACCACAACCGCACGAAACGACGAAGAGGGGCGCGAGCTGCTGAAGCTGCTTGGCGTTCCTTTCCGGGCGTAAGGAGAGCGACAAAGCATGGCGCGTACCAGTCAGTTCGCGAAGATGAAGAAGAAGCTGAAGTACAAGATCCGTAACCGGAACCGTTGCCGGATCTGCGGACGTCCGCGCGGGTTTCTCCGCAAGTTTGAAATGTGCCGCATCTGTTTCCGCGGACACGCGCTCAAGGGAGAAATTCCCGGCGTGGTGAAGGCTAGCTGGTAAGGAAGGAAGAATGACTACCGACCCCATTGCTGATTTGTTGACGCGAATTCGAAATGGTTCGCGGGCGAAGCATTCGCGAGTGGATATGCCTTCTTCGAAGCTGAAGATTGAATTCGCGCGCATTTTGAAGGACGAGGGTTACCTCGCGAATTACAAAGTCGTGGAAGAGCAGAAGGGAAAGAAAACGCTGCGCTGCTTTTTGCGCTACACGCCTGATCGCCGCAGCGTGATTACCGACCTCAAGCGAATTTCGCGGCCGGGTTCGCGGCGATACATCGCGAAGACGGGGATTCGTCCCGTAGTCGGCGGAATGGGCATTTCGATACTGTCCACGCCGCGTGGGTTGATGACCGGGCAGTCGGCGCGCAAGGCCGGCGTCGGCGGCGAAATAATGTGCGAAGTTTGGTAGGGATTTCGTAACCCAGAGGATTAGAGAGAGCTATGTCGCGAATTGGAAATAAAATAATTCCGGTACCGTCCGGCGTAAAAGTGCAGATCAACGCCGACGCAGTCGAAGTGCAGGGCCCCAAGGGCAAAATGCATGTGCCCGTGCCGCGCGGAATCTCCTTCGAACAGAAGGACGGCATTCTCGTCGCCAAGCGCGAGTCTGATCAGCAACGCGCATTGCATGGTCTGGCGCGCGCTCTGGTCGCCAATGCGGTCACCGGCGTCACCACCGGATTCAAGAAGGATCTCGATATCGTAGGCGTCGGATATCGCGCCGAAGTGAAAGGCAAGAACGTGGTGCTGGCGCTGGGATACTCGCACCCGATTGAGTTTCCGATTCCCGAAGGCATTTTGATCGCGGTGGAAAAACAAACGCATATGTCGGTTTCGGGTGCGGACAAGAATCAAGTGGGACAAGTAGCCGCGAATCTTCGCGCGTTGCGTCCGCCCGACCCGTACAAGCAGAAGGGCATTCGCATCACGGGCGAGCGGTTGAAGAAAAAGGCCGGCAAGGCTGGCGCGAAGTCGGCGTCTGCTTAGCCCGGAGGGAGAACTAGAATGGCAGCACCGGTTCGAAGATTATCGAGGGAAGCGCACCGTCGCCGGATTCACGTGCGCACGCGCCAGACGCTTTCAGGAACATCCGAGCGCCCGCGCCTTTGCGTGCATCGCTCGACCAAGCACATTCGCGCGCAGGTGGTGGACGATCAAACGGGTCGCACGCTTGTTTCCGCGAGCTCGCTCGACGGAGAAGTAAAAAAGTTGATCAAAGGCGGCGGAAATATTGCTGCCGCGAAAATCGTTGGTAAAGCAATCGCCGAGCGCGCACGCGACAAGGGCGTTGAAAAAGTTGTCTACGATCGCGGCGGTTATCAATATCACGGCCGCGTGAAGGCGCTGGCCGAAGCAGCCCGTGAGGCGGGCCTGAAGTTCTAACAAATTATGCCGAAACAAGAGCTCAAAGATACGCTTTCAGTTCGCCGGCTGGTAGAAACCAACCAGGCGAACCTCAAGGATCAAGTGGTTTCGATTAACCGCTGCACGAAAGTGGTGAAGGGCGGCAAGAACCTCAGCTTCTCTGCGCTCGTGGTAGTGGGCGATCAGGGCGGCCACGCCGGATTCGGCATGGGCAAGGCGCGCGAAGTCCCCATGGCCATCCGCAAAGCCATCGAAGCCGCGAAGAAGAACATGGTGAAGCTGAATCTAAAAGGCACAACGATTCCGCACCAAGTTCTCGGAAGTTACGGTTCCGGCCAGGTCCTGTTGAAGCCCGCGCCTGAAGGAACCGGCGTGATTGCGGGCGGTCCCGTGCGTGCAGTGATGGAGGTTGCCGGAATCCAGAACGTGTTGACGAAGTCCCTGGGCACCTCGAATCCGCACAACGTCATCAAGGCCACATTTGACGCGCTTTTGCATCTGAAGGACGCCGCCAAAGTAGCCGAAAATCGAGGCAAGGGAGCGGAAGAGCCGGCTTCGTAGCCGCTCCGTATAAAGACAATGACACCGACCAAGAAAAAGCCAGGCAGCAAGTCCGATAAACAGTCGGGCACTCTGAAGATCAAGTGGGTCGTAAGCTTCATCGGTTGCCCTCGCGGGATGCGCCAAACGATCCGCGGTTTGGGTTTCCGCCGCATGCAGCAAGTGGTGGAGCACCCCGACAACCCTTCGATTCGCGGCATGATCGCGAAAGTTCATCATTTGGTTAGGATTGAGGAATAAGCATGGCCATTAAACCGACACTTTCTAATTTGAAACCTCCGCGCGGCTCGCGTCATCGAAAGGTGCGCGTGGGCCGCGGCATGGGCTCAAAACTCGGCAAGACTTCGGGCGCGGGCAACAAAGGCCAGCAATCCCGCCGAGGTTACTCCCGGCGCGCCGGCTTTGAAGGCGGCCAGATGCCGCTGCACCGGCGTTTGCCGAAGCGCGGATTTTCAAGTCCGTTTCGGAAGGCGTACGCGGTCGTCAATGTGGAAAGCCTGAACGTGTTTGAAGCCGGTGAAACTATCTCGCCGGATTTGCTGTTCGGCCGCGGAATCGTCCGCGTCCAGCGCGAAGCATTAAAGATTTTGGGCAGCGGAGATTTGAAGGTGGCGCTGACGGTGCAAGCTCACGCGTTCAGCAAATCGGCGGAAGAAAAGATTACAGCCGCCGGAGGAAAATTCGAAGTCATAAAATGAACCCGCTACGAAAGCTTGTCGAGGCCTTTCGAAATATTTTCAGCACGCCGGATCTGCGTAATCGAGTCTTGTTTACGCTGGCGTTGCTGGGAGTGTATCGGCTCGGCGCGTTCATTCCCACGCCGGGAATCAACACCGCCTTGCTCCAACAGCTTTTCGAACAGGGCCGCGGTTCGGTTTTGGGCATCATCGATCTGTTCAGCGGCGGCAATTTCCGCAGGCTCACGATTTTCGCGCTGGGCATCATGCCGTACATCACCGCCTCGATTATTTTGCAGTTGATGGTGGTGGTGTGGCCTTACCTCGAGCGATTGCAAAAAGAAGGCGAACTCGGGCGCCGCAAGATTACGCAATACACGCGCTATTTGACGATCATATTGAGCGCATTTCAGTCGTTTACCATCGCCGAGACGTTGACGCGCCAGAATATGGCCGGCCAAGCTCTGGTTTATCATCCCGGCCCGCGCTTTATCATGATGACGATGCTCACCCTCACCACGGGATCCGCATTCATCATGTGGTTGGGCGAGCAAATCAGCGATCGCGGAATCGGCAACGGGATGTCGCTCATCATCTTCGCCGGCATCGTGGTGGGTTTGCCGCGCGCTGTGGGCGATCTCTGGGACAAGGCCAAGACGCAGCAGTGGGGCTCGTTCACGCCCATTGCGCTGATCGGTTTGATCGTGCTGATGTTAGGAGTCGTGGCTTTTATCGTGTTCGTCGAAGGCGGCCAGCGGCGAATTCCTGTCCAGTACGCTAAACGCGTGATGGGGCGCAAAGTAATGGGCGGGCAAATGACGTACCTGCCTTTGCGCGTGAATTCAGGGGGCGTGATTCCGCCGATTTTTGCGAGCTCGCTGCTGACCTTCCCGCAGACGCTGGCGCTGTTTTTTCAGAGTAAGTCGCCCTTCTTCGGAAGGCTGGCGAACCAGATCAAGTGGGGCGAGCCGCTGTACACGCTGATTTATGTGACGCTCATCATATTCTTCGCGTTTTTCTACGTGGGCATCATTTTCAATCCCACGGAGCTAGCGGACAATATGCGCAAATACGGGGGCTTCATACCCGGAATTCGCCCAGGGCGCAATACCTCCGAATACATAAATCGCATTTTGACGCGCTTGACGTTTGTCGGCGGAGTTTATCTTGCGATCGTTTGCTTGCTGCCGGAATGGATGATTTCCGGGATTCACTTGCAGCACTTGTGGCTCGTTGGCAATTGGTTCGATCAGCATATGTGGCGATTTGTGCTCGACGGCTTGAACGTGCAGTTCTATTTTGGCGGCACTTCGCTGCTGATCGTTGTCGGCGTGGCTATGGATACGGTGCAGCAGCTCGAAGCCCAGCTCGTCATGCGCAATTATGACGGGTTTGTCCGCAAGGGCCGAGTGCGAGGCCGTCGCAATTAATGACGGCTCGGTGGCGGTGTGCATGACGCTCAAACGGGCGTTGATTTTCTTAGGGCCGCCGGGAGCCGGTAAAGGCACTCAAGCCACGCGTGCCGCGAAACGCTGGGGCTTGCCGCATCTTTCTACCGGCGACATGCTGCGCGATGCCGTAACGCGCGGCACCGAGCTGGGTCGGCTGGCCAAGCCGATCATGGAACGCGGCGAGCTGGTGCCGGACAATATTGTGATGGGCATGGTCGAAGAAAGGCTGGCGCGGCCGGATTGCGCGGAAGGATTTATCTTCGACGGTTTTCCGCGCACCGTTCCGCAGGCGGAACAGCTTGACTTGATTCTCAAGCGGAGCGGCTTCGGGAAACCGCTGGTGATCGAGTTTCACGTAAGTTACGACATGCTAGTGCGCCGCGTGTCGGGTCGTTGGACGTGCAGTGTTGGCGGCGAGACCTACAATATTTACGAGCATCCGCCGAAAGTGCCGGGGATTTGCGACGTGGATGGCGGGAAATTGATTCAGCGGTCGGATGACACCGCGGAGATCGTGAGAGAGCGCCTGGCAGCATACGAGCGCAAGACGAAACCGCTGGCGGATTACTACCGCATGAACGGTGTGCTGGAAACGGTGGACGGTTCGAAGAGTGTGGAAGAAGTCAGTCGTGCACTGAGTGAGATTTTCGCGCGCGCGGCGGGGCGAGATGGTCATCTGTAAATCGCCGAAAGAACTTGAAAAGATGTACCAGGCCGGGCAGATCGTCTGGGGTGCGCTTGAGAAGATGCGCACCATCGTTCGGCCGGGTATCTCGACGAAGGAACTCGACGAGTTTGCCGAAGCCTTCACCGCGGAGCATCATGCGCGGCCGGCTTTCAAAGGATATCGCGGATATCCGGGTTCGGTGTGCACCTCGATCAATCAGGAAGTGGTGCACGGCATTCCTTCGTCGAAGCGGAAGGTTCGCGAAGGTGACATTTTGTCCATGGATTTCGGCGTGGAGCTGGACGGTTATTTCGCCGACGCGGCGCTGACGGTCCCGGTGGGAAAAGTAGCTCCGGAGCGGCAGAAGTTGCTGCGAGTGACGCGCGAATCGCTGGAGCAGGGAATCGAAAAGATTCGGCCCGGCAATCGCCTGGGAGATGTTTCGTCCGCGGTGCAGCAGTGGGTCGAAAAGAACGGTTTCTCTGTGGTGCGTGAGTTTGTGGGACACGGTATCGGAACGAAGATGCACGAGGACCCGCAAGTTCCGAACTACGGTTCGGCGGGACAAGGCGCCAGGCTTCAAGAGGGCATGGTGCTGGCCATCGAACCGATGGTGAACACCGGCGGCCCGGGCGTGCGGATCCTGGAAGATGACTGGACCGCGGTCACGACGGATGGCAGTGATTCAGCGCATTTTGAGCATACCGTCGCTGTCACCGCCAAGGGACCTTGGATTTTAACGCGGCCGCGCGAAGCCAGCGGCCCGTGCTGGTGAGCGAGATGAATACTCTTTCGAGTTTGAAATAGGAGCACATGATTAGAAGGCCAGAGCCGGAAAAAAAGAAATCGAACGAAGGCAGCGGGAAAGAAGACGCCATTGAAGTGATGGCCACAGTGGTCGAGCCGCTTCCCAACGCTATGTTCCGTGTGGAGCTTGAAAACAAGCATCAGGTGCTGGCCCATATTTCGGGAAAGATGCGCAAGAATTTTATCCGCATCCTGCCCGGAGATCGCGTGGCAGTGGAGCTTTCACCGTACGACTTGACGCGCGGCCGGATTGTGTACCGGTATAAATAAGTAGTCTCAGGCACAAAAGGGAACCGAACATGAAAGTCAGGGCCTCGGTAAAAAAAATCTGCATGAAGTGCAAAGTCGTTCATCGGCGCGGCGTGGTGCGCGTGATCTGTGTAAACGCGAAGCACCGCCAGCGTCAGGGCTAGAAACCGGGAGAATACGAAATGGCGCGTATCGCAGGTGTTGATTTACCGCCGAACAAGAGGTTGTGGGTTGGACTGACGGCCATTTACGGTATTGGCCAGCAGCGCGCCCGCTCGCTCGCGGCACAAGCGAAAGTGGATCCGACCAAGAAGATTAAAGATCTGACGGAAGAGGAAGTCGCGCATCTACGCGCCGCCATCGAAGCCGAAGGTGGGGTCGAAGGCGATCTCCGTAAACAAACACAGATGAACGTGCGCCGGCTGATTGAAATTCAGTGCTACCGCGGCTTGCGTCACCGCCGGAACCTTCCGGTGCGCGGCCAGCGCACGCACACGAACGCGCGTACCCGCAAAGGCCCGCGGAAGGGCGCTGTGGCGGCTAAGAAGAAAACAATGGCGCGCAAGTAACATCGAAGGCGTAAGGAAAATAGGAGAGACACGAGCGTGGCAAAAGAACCTAAAGACGCAGCGGCTGCACCAGAGGGAGCAGCTGCGAAAAGTTCGAAGCGCAAGAAGGAATTTCGCAAGAAGAAGGAAAAGCGCATCGTTCCGCACGGAGTGGTGTGCATTCAAGCGACGTTCAACAACACGATTATCACTCTTACCGATCCGGACGGACGCGCGGTGAGCTGGTCTTCGGCCGGTTCCGTGGGTTTCAAGGGATCGCGCAAGGGCACGCCGTACGCCGCGCAGCAAGCCGCGATGACCGCCGCAGGCGTGGCTCGCGACCAGTACGGAATGAAATCCGTGGAAGTTCGCGTGAAAGGTCCGGGCGCGGGACGCGAATCAGCAGTTCGCGCGCTGGCATCCTCGGGCTTGCACATCAACGCGATCAAAGACGTGACGCCGGTGCCGCACAACGGCTGTCGTCCGCCGAAGCGCCGCCGCGTATAGCACGCAAACAGATTTGGAAGTTTCAGAAAAGGAGACAAGGCTTTGGCAAGACATCGTGAAGCAGTTTGCCGCTTGTGCCGCCGGGAAGGGATGAAACTCTTCCTGAAGGGACTGCGGTGTTTTACTGAAAAATGCGCCATCGAGAAGCGCAATTTCGTTCCGGGGCAGCATGGCCAGTCCCGCCGTCCCAAAATGGTGGGCTACGGAATCCAATTGCGCGAAAAGCAGAAGGTAAAGCGAACCTATGGGTTGCTCGAACGGCAGTTCCGCACCTATTTCGAAAAGGCGGAACGGACCAAAGGCCCCACGGGCGCCAACCTGATGGTTACACTCGAACGCCGTCTCGATAATGTGGTCTACCGCATGGGCCTGGCGGGTTCGCGTTCGCAGGCACGCCAGCTCGTACTGCACGGCCACATTCGCGTCAAGGGACACAAAGTCAACATCCCAAGCTATCTGGTCCAAGTGGGCGAGGATATCGCGCTCAAGGAAAAGATGCACCAGAACACCATGGTGCTCGAAGCCCGCAACCTGGCGAATAGCCAGGGCGTGGCTCCGTGGCTTGATATTGACCGCGAAAATTTCAAAGCGCGTGTAGTGGCGATGCCTCGCCGCGAAGACGTGCAGACGCCGCCGATGAACGAGCAGCTTATCGTCGAGTTGTACTCGAAGTAGCGCGTAAAAGATCTTAAACGTTGAACAGTTTGTGGTTCGCTGCGGGCGAACCAGGAGGAATGTCGCATATGTGGAAGGGATTCCAGAAACCAAAGCGGTTGGCAGCAGAACCGGAAACACTTACGGACAAATTCGGGAAATTCTCCGCGCAGCCTTTTGAGCGCGGGTGGGGAACTACGGTCGGCAATTCATTGCGCCGGGCGCTGCTGAGCTCGATTGAAGGTGCGGCCATCACGGCGGTCAGGATTGAAGGCGTGCTGCACGAATTCTCGCCGATTCCTGGCGTTGTAGAAGACGCCACAGATATCATCCTCAATCTGAAACAGGTTCCGCTGAAATTGAATACCGATCAGCCCAAGACCATCACGCTCATCGTCGATACCCCCGGTCCGGTCACTTCCGCGAAAATCGAAGAAGACGCCGACATCGCGGTGCTCGATAAGAATGTTTACATCGCGACGGTCAGCGAAGGCGGCAAGCTCGAACTTGAATTGCGCGTCAAGAACGGCCGCGGCTACGTTGCTGCGGATCGCAACTTTGACGAGGATTTGCCCATCGGTTACATCCCGATTGACTCCGTGCACTCGCCAGTGCGCAAGGTGAACTACGCGGTCGAAGCCGCTCGCTTGGGTCAGATGACCGACTACGAAAAGCTCACCCTCGAGGTTTGGACCAACGCTGCGATTACACCGCAGGACGCCATCGGACTGGCCGCGAAGCTGATGAAGGATCACATGAGCATCTTCATCAATTTCGAAGAGCAGCCCGACCTGCCGGAAGAAGTGGTCGAAAATTACAGCGACCCGCGCCTCGAATATCTCGACCGTTCCGTGGAAGAGCTCGAGCTTTCGGTGCGTTCCTACAATTGCCTGAAGAACGCGAACATTCAGAATCTGCGCGAGCTTGTGCAGAAGACTGAATCTGAAATGCTCAAGACAAAAAACTTCGGCCGCAAGTCGCTGAACGAGATCAAAGACATCCTGGTGAAGATGGGCTTGAGCCTCGGGATGAAATTTGACGAGCACGGACGCATCATCTGGCCGCCGTTGCCTAGCCAGACTGCTCCGCCGCCGTCTGAAGAAGGGGAGCACGGGGCCCTTTAGGCCGCGGAATAAATCATGAGACACCTCGTTTCAGGGCACAAACTCGGAAAGCAGCCCGCTCACCGTCGCGCGGTATTGCGTAATCTCGTGACCAACCTCATCGAGAAGGAACGCATCCAGACCACGATTCTGCGCGCCAGAGCAGCTCGCCCGCTCGCCGAGCGCATGATCACGCTTGGCAAACGCGATTCGCTCCACGCACGACGTCAGGCGGCCGCTTTATTGACTACCCCTGGCGCCACCCAGAAGCTCTTTTCCGATCTGGCTCCCCGTTTTGCGGATCGCCCAGGCGGTTACACGCGGATCGTTCGCGTTGGCTGGCGCCTCGGCGACGGCGCCGAGCTAGCAATTCTCGAGTTCATTGGCTCGGAGTTGAAGAAGAAGGAAAAGAAGCCAAGGCGCGAAGTGGCGGAAGAAGTACCTGAAGAAAAAGAAGTCGCTGCTGCTAAGAAGTAGTCCGCACCTTATTAATCACGAACGGCCCGCGACGCATTCGAAGCGGGCCGTTTTTATTTCAAAAGCCCGTCACTTGATCCCCATCCAACTGTTGTACATCGCCTTCTGCTGGTCTGAAGGATTTTCCATCGGTTTCAACTTGTAGGCCGGATAAGGGCTCGCGATCAGAGTAACCGGAATTTCTTTTATCTCGCCCAGCCGGATCACCGTCATGTGCAGCGTGTCGCCCGGCTTGTGCTCTAGGATTGTTTCGTTAAAAGTGTCTTCATCCACGATGCTCCCGTCGATTCCGATTACGATATCGTCGCGGTCCAACCCCGCCGTGTCAGCGGAACCGCCCGGAATCACGTTGGTGATTTTCGCGTGGCCGTCGTCACTCTTGCTATGGCTGACTCCCAACCACGGCTTTTCAAGTTCGAGCTTCTTCTCCACATCGATTCCCGCATAAGCAAAATACTTTTCGTAGGGAATCGGTTCTTTCTCGCTGATATATTTGCTGAATATTTCGCTCACGTCCACACCGGCCACTTCCGACGCGGCTTTCACCGCATCATCGGGCTGGAAGCCGGGCTTGGGGAGCGCGTACCTTGAATACAGCAAACGCATCCAATCATCGAGCGACTTCTTATTTTTCGTCGCCTGCCGGATGGCGAAATCCAGAATGTGCCCCATAATCTGCCCGCCGTCGTAGTAGGAATAATTTGTATTCTTCAGATTGTTAGCCTGAATCACGGTATCGCTGTTGAACCAGGTATCCCAGCTGGTGTCTTCGATGCTTCGCTCGCGGCGCCCGGGGTTCTGCTCGAAATTTGTGATTGTGTAGCTTATCTCGTCCAGGTATTGCTGTGGACTGATGAGTCCGGCACGCTCCAGCGCCAGTTCCCCGTAGTAGCTTGTGAGGCCCTCGGAAATCCACAGCGACGGCGTATGGACCATTTGCGAATAATCAAACGGTCCGAGGGGCAGTGGCCGCAGACGCTTCACGTTCCATGCGTGGAAAAATTCATGCGCTGTCACGAATAGCTTCAGGTTGTATTGCGTGCCGTATCCGGGGGCCGGCATCTGTGCGTCCCAACCTCTGGAAAAATTGATTTGGGTCGAATTCAAATGCTCTAGCCCTCCGCCGGTGTTCGGCCAAACATGAAAGAGAAACCAATAATCCTTGAACGGAGCAGCTTGCTCGGCGCCCGTAACCGAGCTGAACATCGGCACGATCGTCTCCACAAATTTCTGCGCGTCCTGTGTGAATTTGGAAAAATCCTTCTGGCCTTCCACGTCGTGAACGATCACGTGGTATGTCGTTCCGAGCACCTGAAAATCCTTCTCCGCGAAATCGGAAATTTCCAGCGGCGCATCGGCGAACCAGTTGTAGTCAGCCGCGCGAAAGGTATGATCGGAGGTGCGTTCCATCCCCGTGGCCACCTTCCAGCCCGTAGGCACACCAATCGTAAGTTCCACCGGCCGGTCTTTTCCGCCTACCAGATACATCCACACGGACGGTCCGCCGATAAATGCGTGTCGTTCGTTGTACTGGGCCTGATTGTTGCGCAGGGTGTCGCCGAACACCCGGTACGAAACTGTCACCGCGTTGGCGCCTCCAAGCTCGACGCGCCACGTCTGGCTATCCGTTTTGCGCCAGCTCAATTCTTTGCCGTCTGATCCGACCGCGCGAAATGCCTGCACATTCGCGGAATAGTTCTGGAGGTAGTAAGAGCCTGGCGCCCAGTCGGGCATGGCGAACTCGACGCTTGGTCCTTGTAAGTCCGCCGCATGTATCGTGACATCCATTAGATGGGTGCTCGGCCGTTCGAACCGCAATTCGTAATGCAGCGGATCAGCGGCTCGGACGACGGAGCAATTCAAAACGATGAAAATTGCCAGTGCTAAAAACGTTTTCAGAAAACCATGAGTCATAGCATGTCCTTTCAAGAAAAATGAAAATCAATCCGGAGGCATTGCGCTCGACTAGGCCGCGCGCGGAGTATTGTCTCTCCGTTTCTTTCGAATATCCTCTAGAAGCATCATGAGCGCTACGACCACCTGCGCCGCAATTCCGCCGGCAGTATCGAGCAGCACATCAGCAACCGCCGCGGTTCTGCCGGGAACAAACGATTGATGATATTCATCGAGCGCCGCATAACATGCGACGATGGCAATCGCCGCGAGCGCCCAAGCGAGATGCGCGCCTCGCTTTCCTGCGCGGATTCCGCGCAAAATTAGCAGGCTCAAAATGAAGTATTCGGTAAAGTGTCCTGTCTTGCGGATGAAATGATGCATGAAGAATAGAGTTTCCTGCGACGCGTGCGGAAAAAACCATCTCAGAATCGGAACAATAAACCTGCTGGTGTTATCTGAAGTAAAGACGCCGGTCGAGAAGACCGAAATTACGACGGCCCACAGTAGCGCGGGCCACCAACGCTGGAGCCATCGCATGCTAGCAAGCCTGCGCCGCGGCGCTTCGCAAAATTCTGGCCGAATGGTTTTCCGCAGTCTCTCCCATCATTCCAGCCGGTAATTCGGCGCTTCGCGCGTGATAATCACGTCATGCACGTGGCTCTCGCGCAACCCGGCCTGGGAAATACGCACGAACTTGCTGCGCTCCTGCAGCTCGGTCAGGTTTGCCGTGCCGCAATAGCCCATTCCACTTCGCAACCCGCCAACAAGCTGTTCGACGAGCGCCGATAGCGATCCTTTATAGGGAACTTGGCCTTCGATGCCTTCCGGCACGGTCTTACCTCGCGCCGCGCCTTCTTGCGCGTAGCGGTCTGCCGAGCCCGCTTCCATCGCTCCAATCGAGCCCATCCCGCGATACGATTTGAACGTTCGGCCTTGATACAGAATTGTCTCGCCCGGAGATTCCTCCGTCCCCGCAAAAAGGCCGCCGATCATCACCGAAGATGCGCCTGCGGCCAGCGCCTTGCTGATGTCGCCCGAAAATTTAATCCCGCCATCGGCAATCAGCGGCACGCCTGTGCCTTTCGCCGCGCGCGCACATTCCAGTATCGCGGTGATCTGCGGCACGCCGGCCCCGGTGACCACCCGCGTGGTGCAAATTGATCCCGGTCCGATTCCAACTTTCAGACCATCCACGCCCAGCGCTATCAAGTCGCTCGTTCCTTCAGCCGTGGCCACGTTTCCCGCCACGATCTGCATCTGCGGCAGCTTGGATTTCACCGCGCGAATCGCGTCCATCACTCGCGTTGTGTGGCCGTGAGCCGTGTCGATGGCCAGCACATCCGCGCTCGCCCGCGCCAGTTCCTGCGCGCGCTCCAGGAAATCGCCGGTAGCTCCGATGGCCGCGCCGACTCGCAGGCGTCCATGCTCGTCCTTCGTTGCACTCGGGAACTCGATCTTCTTCTGGATGTCTTTTACCGTAATCAGGCCCTTCAAATTGAAATCCGCATCCACCACCAGCAGCTTTTCGATACGATGCCGTTGCAGGATTTTCTCGGCTTCTTCCAGCGTTGTGCCCACTGGAACGGTAACGAGGTTATCCTTGGTCATGATTCCGCTGACCGGCTGATCCAGGTTCCGCTCAAACCTTAAATCGCGGTTGGTCAAAATTCCCAGCAGGTGCGCTCCGCGCGTTACCGGAAGGCCCGAAACCTTATACTTGTTCATAATTTCCAAAGCCTGACGCACGGACAGCTCTGGCGCAATCGTCACCGGATCCACGATCATCCCGCTTTCAGACCGCTTCACCTTGTCTACTTCCTCCGCCTGGCGCTCGATCGACATATTTCGGTGAACAAAACCGATGCCGCCTTGCCGGGAGATGGCGATGGCGAGACGCCCGTCCGTCACTGTGTCCATCGCAGCGGACACAATCGGAATGTTCAGCGAAATCGTGCGTGTAAGACACGTGCGCGTGTCCGCCTGCGCCGGAAGCACCGACGACTTTCCAGGCAAAAGCAGCACGTCGTCGAATGTCAACGCTTCAGGGATAGCTCCGTCGATCATCTTTGCTCCTGTGTCTCTAACTCAGCCATAAACAACAAAGCCCAGCAAGGTTCGCTGGGCTGCGGAAAGATTCATTTGTCGCGAAAGACCTTCATTAGTGAATTTATGATTTTAGGCTTAACCCGCGCCGAAATCAAGGCGCTGAACTCGCGGAGTAGATTTTACAGTCAGTCCTTCAAGCCAACCTCATCGTTGAAGCAGCTGCGAGAACTGGCGAAGCTCGGTGAGATTCAAATCGGAGGCGGCGCAGAAATTCATGCCGTCTTGCGACCAGTAAAGGAGGTTATAGCCCTGGATGGTCTGCACTTCCCGTAGCTTCGCGCCTTTCGATTCTTCCGGCCAGACGAACACGTTAATGAAATGCTTCCGCCGCTGATAAACAAGCGCAGCGACGTTGCGATGATCGAGGTAATCCAGCCGCCCTCCTACGAGTGGGAAACCCTGTTCCTTAAGGTCCACTACCGGGGGCGCAAAGTCCAATTTGCCGTCGAACCACGGCTTCACTGTGTGTTGGTCCGTGGATTCCACGTCGTACAGATGTCCAGGCTGCATCGAGCGAATATGGCTCGCGACGATTTCCTCCGCGACCAGGTTTTGCTCCTGGCCGCCGATATTCGGCAGCACTTTCGCGCCCAGAAAAACTGCGATCAGGATGGCGGCTGCAACCGCAAGCCACTCGAGCACCGGGCGGCGCGGCATGGCAATCGGTTGCGAACGGGCCTCCGCCGGAAGCGCGGCGCGGATACGGTTCCTGAGGCGCTCCGGCGCTCGCTCATAGAGATTCGCCGCCCGAAAGGAATCGCGCAGAGCTTGCTGATCGCGCAGCTCTTGAGCGCAATCCGGGCAGGTCTTCAGATGCTCCTCGAATTCGAGGTTTCGAACGAGGTCGAGCTCGCCGTCGAAATATCCGCGGAGCAAGCGTTCGTTATTTTCGCAGGCCACCTTGCTCCTCCTTTGCGCGCGCGTGCAGCAGCCGCTCGCGCAATTGGGTGCGCGCGCGAGCCAGACCCGACATCACTGTGCCGATGGGCACTCCGGTCACTTCGGCGATCTCCTTGTAGGACATGCCTTCGAGCTCGCGCAGCACTATGACCTCACGAAAATTCACGGGCAATTCGTCAAGCGCCTCGCGAAGCATTCGGCTATCGGCCGATTTTAAGAGTGTCGCTTCTGCTCCCGCCTGCTCGGTCTCCGCCGTATGAATCTTTTCGTCGAATTCCTCCGCCAATTCGGCGGGGCGATTCTTCTCGAAAAATGAATAGCAAGTGTTGCGCACGATTTTTAGCACCCAGGCGCGGGCGTCGCCTCCCTGGTAACCTCCAAAGAATTTGAACGCGCGAAGATACGCTTCCTGCACCATGTCCTCGGCATCGGACGTGTTGCGGACGAGCCAGCGCGCGAGGTTGTAGGCCGCATCCATGTGCGGCAGCACAACCTGCTCAAAAGTCCCGACAGGCCCTGACCCGCGTTTCTGTTCCCCCATACGCGCATTAGATTCTCAGCCTTCCAGACCGGATATCAACCTAATTTATTCCCGCAAAATACTTAATAGATGGTGCGCAGCGGCACCGAGGCTGATCGTAAATCGCGGGAATATTTCGCTGGCATGAGGTGTCTAGGTAGGTGAACGCAGCGCAAAGGGCCCTCTTGGCCGACTCGGCTGCGCAACCGAAGGAGAAGATATGTCGGACTACATTGAAAAGAATCAAGATAACGATGGCGTGGATCGTCGTGGTTTCCTGAAGTGCATGGCCTGGGCCGGTACGGGCACCCTATGTCTGGTGCAAGGCGGCGTCTTGAAATCGTTCGCCCTGACAGACGTTTTGCAAAAGAACGTGGGCAGCCTGAAAGGCGATCTCAGTTTCGTCCAAATCAGCGACAGCCACATCGGCTTCAGCAAGCCGGCAAACCCAGACGTTACGGGAACTCTGCGCGAAGCCATCGCAAAGGTGAACGCGCTTCCGACGCCCCCTTCTTTCGTTCTGCACACGGGCGACCTGACGCACCTTTCGAAGCCCGAGGAATTCGACACGCTCAGTGAATCGCTGAAGAGCCTGAAGACCGAGCGCATCTTTTACGTTCCCGGCGAGCACGACGTGCTCAACGACAACGGCGCGATGTTCCACGAGCGTTTCGGCCAGGGGACCCAAGGCGATGGCTGGTACAGCTTCGACCAGAAGGGAGCGCATTTTATCGGTTTGGTTAACGTGCTGAACCTCAAGGCCGGCGGTCTTGGCAATCTCGGCCACGAGCAGCTCGAATGGCTGGAGAAAGATGTTGCCAAGTTAAAGAGCAGCACGCCCATCGTTGTCTTTGCGCACATCCCGCTCTGGTCGGTTTACCCGCAATGGGGTTGGGGCACCGACGACAGCGAACAGGCGCTTTCCTACTTGAAGCGATTCGGTTCCGTGACGGTTCTGAACGGGCACATTCACCAGACCATGCAGAAAATCGAGGGAAACATCACGTTTCACACCGCCTGTTCCACCGCTTTCCCCCAACCGCACCCGGGCGAAGCGGATTCTCCGGGCCCCATGAAAGTGCCGGCGGAAAAACTGCGCGGCTTGCTGGGTATCACCGACGTGAATTTTGTTCGCGGCAAACACACATTGGCAATCGTGGATTCAACACTTCAAGGATAAGGAGACTTCGCATGCGACGCAGGAAAATTCAACAAAGCAGGACTGCAGGGATTCTCGGAACCGCAATTTTTGGCGCGGCGGCGGTTCTTGGGCTCGTACTCGCGAGTGGCGCTTTACGGCCGCGCTCCGCCATAGCAGCTCAGGAACAACCCGGCGCGATTACGGTGACCATCGATAACTTCAGTTTCGCGCCCATGCAGCTCGAAATAAAGGCCGGCACGGAAGTTATATGGATCAACAAAGACGACGTGCCGCACACTGTCGTAAGCGACGATCACAAGTTGTTCAAATCCCGGGCCCTTGATACCGACGAGAAGTTTTCGTTCACCTTCAAGGACCCCGGCACATACGAATACTTCTGTTCGGTCCATCCGAAGATGACCGGCAAGATCGTCGTGAAGTGAGGCCGACCATGCACCCATTCAATATTCGCGAAGCGCTGTTGGCCAAACACGCGCAACACGTGGTGTTAATCCACTTCCCGATCGCTCTGTGCATGGCCGGCGTGGCGTTTGACTTCGTCGCCTACTGGACGAAGCGCAGCGCTCTCGCCACAGCAGCCTATTACAATTTCACCGTGGCTGCGGTTTTCACCTTGCCGGTAATGGCCACCGGCCTCCTCGCCTGGCAGTTTCAGCTCGAGGGGCAAAAGCTCAAGGGAATATTGCTGCAGCATCTGGTGCTCGGCGTCGTCTCAAGCATGATGATCTGCTTAGTTTGGTACGTGCACTTCCGAGCTCGTCGCGCGCCGGAGAAAATACTGCCCCGCTATTGCCTGGCAATTGAGCTTCTGGCCATGGGCCTCGTCGCGATGACCGCGCACTTAGGCGGATATCTCAGCGGCGTCAACATTCCTGGTTAGGCTCTCCTGCTGTTGCAACCCGAAAGAGTTCAGTAAGCCCGCTGCGCTATGGCGCAATCGTGTGGGCGGCTGCGAGTTCCAGTCGCGTGGCTTGCGTGGTGCGCACGAAGTCCCTACCATCAGAGTCGTGAAAGAATTCGTCGCGCACAAAAGATTTCGCAATCCTCACGTCATGACCATCGCCGCAACTTTCTGGCCTCGCAAATTTCCGCGCCTGAGCAAAAGCGTTTCGCGCTTGTTCAAAGTCGAGGCAGGCACGCAGATTCGCGGAGAATGCCATTGGCAGGAAAATCCTCAGTCCCACCCAACGCTGATTCTGCTCCACGGCTTGGAAGGCTCCAGCGAATCCGGCTATATGTTCGGCACCGCCGAGAATGCTTTCGTTTCCGGATTCAATGTGGTTCGCCTGAACCAGCGAAACTGCGGCGACACCGAAAAACTGACTACAACTCTTTACCATTCCGGCTTGAGCGGCGATATCAGGGCCGTCCTGCTCGAACTAATCGACCGCGATCGCTTGCCGGAAGTCTTCGCCGCCGGCTTTTCCATGGGCGGCAATCTGGTTTTGAAGATGGCCGGAGAATTCGGAGAAGCCGCGCCTCCGGAATTGCGGGCATTCGTGGCTATCGCTCCCGCTCTTGATTTGGCCGCTTGCGCCGATGCTCTAGCCGAGCCGCGCAATTTCCTCTACAACCGCCATTTTGTGAAAAGTCTTAAGAAACACATGCGTTACAAAGCCAGCTTGTTCCCCGAAGTTTTCCCGCTCGATCTTGCAGCCTTTCGGCGCATCAGAACCGTGCGCGATTTCGACGATGTTGTAACCGCGCGGTTCTGCGGCTTCCAGGACGCGGCTGAGTATTATGCGCGTTCGAGCGCGGCGAATGTCGTCGCTGCCATCCGGCGCCCCACTCTGATTTTGACCGCGCAGGACGATCCCTTCGTGCCATTCAGGCCATTCCAGAATTCCGCCATTCAAGCGAATCCGAATATCACGTTGCTCGCGCCACCCCACGGCGGCCATTGCGCATTTATTTCGGATGAAGGTGGTTCAGATCGTTTCTGGGCCGAAGGGCGGATCGTGGAATTCTGCCTGAGCAAATCCTCTGTTCAGCCGCAATAGCGGGGGATCGCGACCGTTTATGCTGAATTCTAAACTTCGATCAAGCGATAGGTGTCTCGAGGGAAGGTTGAAATCCGCGGGTCAGCAGATGCGCTGCGCCTGACTCGGCGATGGCCATGTCATCCTCGCACCGCATCCCGTAATCTCCGATCACATAAATTCCGGGCTCATTCGAAAATGTCATTCCCGGTTTCAGAATCGTGCGGTTGCCACGAACCAGGTAGGGAGCCTCGTGCCCGTCCATCCCAATTCCGTGTCCCAGACGATGAGAGAAATATTTATAGTCCGGACCGAATCCGGCGTCGGTAATGACTTTGCGTGCGGCGTCGTCCACCGAGCCGCATTCATGTCCGGCGGTCGCTGCCGCCAGTGCGGCATCCTGAGCGTGCCGCACGATTTCGAACGCGCGCTGAAGCTTTTCAGGGGCCTTACCCAACACGCCCATTCGCGTGACGTCTGACTGATAGCCCTCCACTGTTGTTCCATCATCGATCATCACTCCTACACCTTCGCGGAGAACTTGCTCCTCGCGCGAGCCGTGGGGAAGAGCGGACGAGGGCCCGAAAAACACGGACGCTTCGCCTCGCAGTCCCATCCGCGCGTAGCCTCGCACAACCAGATCAGCGACTTCTCGCTGCGTCATGCCTTCTCGCAACGACGCAAACGTGGCCTTATACACATCGAAGGTTGCGCCGCAAGCAAGCCGCATCAATTCAAGTTCATGCTCGCTTTTTTGCGCGCGGCATCCAACGGTAATGGGATCGCCACTCGTGTATTCGAGCGAAGAAGCTGCATGGCGTAGCCCATCGTAGAAAACGTAACGCGTCGTCTCCTCTACGCCGACGTTCCCCGTGCGCACGCCACGCTCGCCGAGCCATTTTGCGGCAATCGTATACGGGCTCTCGTCCTCTTGCCACACGCGTATTTCAATCGGCCATCGCAGTTGCTCGCGCAACCTTGCTTCCTCAAATGCCGGACAAACGATCAGCGGCTCTCCTTGGCGCGGCATAAGTAGTGCGAGGATACGCTCGCTTGGCCACCAGTAGACGCCGGTGTAGTACAGCAGCGTTGTTCCAGGCGTGACGTATAACGCGTCAAACCGCGGCTTCGCGTCGCTCATCAACTGCTGCGCATGTGCGATGCGTCCCTGCAATTCCGGTGTGCTGATCGGCTTCACACGTTCGCCCAGCGGCTGCAACTTGTCGAACGCCGGTGGCAGTTGTTCTGAAGCGTGCGCGGCCGCCGCGTCTTGCGCTTCGGTGAAGCCACCGAAGAGGCCGCCGCCAAGAACCGCTCCAGATGCGAGCGAAGCCGACCTGAATAAATTGCGCCGCGAAATTTTCATTTTTTGCCCCGCCGGGATGCAAGGCTTAGTGGAAGTGCGAGATCAGAACCGCGTCGGTTAGTACGCGGCCGTGTGCATAGATCATTTGCTTCCCATCAGGAGATAAAGCATAAGCTCCCCACCCAAAATCCGGTCCCAGACTCATTACTTGCTTTGCGGGAGTTAGTGACGCGCCGGGCGCCGTAACCGGTTGGGCCCAAATGCTAACAAGCCCGCTTTTGTTGACAGGATAAAGGACCGCATGCCCATCTTTTGTCCAGACCAGTTTCTGACCGCCGTCGCCGTTGAGGGCTACTTCCTCCGGAAAGTCATACGTGCTGCGGATTTCCCCTCCGTTGAGTCCGATAACGGCGAGCTTCGGGGGTTTGCTGAGATCCGGCGTATAGGTCACGGCGACAGAATTACCGTCCGGCGAGATCGCCGGACTCTGCAATTCAATCTTGCTGATTTCGGACGGAGTGCCTCCCTCGATGCTCACTTTCATTAGGCGATTTACGACGTTGCTGACGTCAACGTAAACCACGAATTTGCCGTCCGGAGAGCAAGAGGGCTGAACATCTAACTTATCCTTCGAAAGTGGCGTCACGTTCGTCCCGTCGATATCCGCCCGCCAAATCGCGCTGCCTCCCTCCAAACCTCTCGTGCTAAACACAAAATGCTTTCCATCTCCGCAGCCTGAAAGCCAGGTTGAGGATTCGACACCGGGCAAAATGTCGTGGACGTTCGTGCCGTCGGGCGCTGCGCTGGCAACCCGAAGAATGCCCGAAGTGTAGTAACCGTAAATGATCTTGTCTCCAGGAGCCCAAATGATTCCGGAAATACCGTCGGCACGGCTGATGCCGCTGGTAATTTGTCGCGGCGCCGACAGCGAAGCGCTGCTGCCGAAGTTTGTGAGCCAGAGGTTTCCCGCGAGTTCGACCTGAACGGTGGCTAGCGTCGAACCATCCGAAGTAAGGCTAGCCCCCACGTAAAAATTCAAATCGTTTGTAATTCTCCGCGATTCGGCTCCCGGATAACTCAGCTGAAATAGCTGAGAATTCAAAGAGCTCTTGCTCACGCGTGCTCCGAAAAGAATGGCAGTCCCGTCGGGTAACCAAGCCATCTGGTCGGGCGCAATCCAGTCACTCGAGCCAAGCCGGGTTTTAGCCTTGTTGTCCGGGTCCACGAGCTCAATGGCAAACTTGTTGAACTCTCCGTCCGGATTGTCTGCAATCGCGATTCGCTTCCCATCGGGAGACCACGCGGGACCTGAGCCGGAAAAAAAGCTCGGCCTGTTTAGGGTAAAGAGATTTTGCTCCCCCGTCCCATCGGCATTCGCAACGAGCAGGTTGGATGTGTTTAGCTTGCTCGAATACCTCACGAAAACGAACCGCTTACCATCCGGCGAGAAGCTGATGGGGCTGTCCACGTCAACGATGATTTGATGAGGAGAACCCCCCAAGGACGGCACTTGAAAGAGCGTTCCGAGGCCGGCGGATTCGTCCCGTTTTACAAAATAGAGATAGTTTCCGTCCGGCGAAAATGTAAGTCCCTCGATCTCGCCGGGCGAGCCCAGCTCAACTTGCGCCGTGCTTCCCGTGGCCAACTGTCGGATCCAAATGCCGTGAGATCCTTTCTCGTCCGAGACGTAGCAAAGCCATTTGCCGTCAATCGAGATTGCGGCAGAGTGAATGTTCCCGGTGGATGTCACCGGCGTGATGGTCATTTGCGAAAACGAGGACGGCGTTTCGTGACGCGGGTTCCGGTAATGCAGGAACAAAACGACCATTGCGGCGAGCCCGAAGATCACCGGTACAATTTTCCCAAAAGTGCTCCAGCCTGATTTTGCCGGCGCCGCTGCAACGGCCGCAGTCTGTGAAGCTGTGGAAGCAATCTGAGAAGAACGTGGCGCAGCGTGACTTCCGGATCCGGGTCCGGCGCTCGCGCCGGACCATGCCGCCGCAGTACCGCTCCCCGCGCGCCCCGAATCCGAATCGCGTTTCAGGCGCTTCAAATCCCCACGAAGCTCCGCGGCTGTTTGATATCGTAGATCGCGGTCCTTCTCCAGCGACTTGCCGATGATTTCTTCCAGCTTCGGCGCTACGTTGGGATTCAAAGAAGATGGAGCCGCCGGCGTTCGGTTCAAAATTGCATCGAAGATCACCGCCGAAGTATTCCCGTTGAACGCCGGCTGCCCGGTAGCCATCTCATACAGCACCGCCCCCAGGCTGAAAAGATCGGTGCGGGCATCCAGTTCTTCTCCTCGAGCTTGTTCGGGAGACATGTATGCAATCGTGCCGATCGCAGAACCCGGGCTTGTAAGCAAAAGATTGTCCGAAGTAAGTTCCGACGCTGTGGCCCCGCCGCCCACCGGTTCCGCGATGCGCCGCGAAGCCGATTGTTTTGCAAGCCCGAAATCCAGAATCTTCGCCTGCGAACGCGTGGTAATAAAAATGTTGGCAGGTTTGATGTCGCGATGCACGATGCCTCGCGCATGCGCGGCATCCAACGCATCCGCGATTTGGGTCCCAAAATCCAGCAACGCATCCGCGGCCACAGGCCGGCCCGCGATCCTTTCCCGCAGCGTCTGCCCCTCCATCAGTTCCATCACGAGGAACGGCCGGCCGTTGTGCGAGCCTACGTCGTAAATTGTGCAGATGCCGGGATGGTTGAGTGAAGATGCAGAGCGGGCCTCGCGCTGGAATCGTTCCAGTGATGCGGAGTCGCGCGCCAAATCCTCAGAGAGGAATTTCAGCGCTACCTGACGGCCGAGCCGCGTGTCCTCCGCGCGGTACACCTGGCCCATGCCCCCGCTGCCCAGAGGTTCGATGATGCGGTAATGCGATATCGTTTCGCCCAGCATTCGCGCAATCATCCTAAACAACTCGCGACCACGGCGCAAGCGGCGCCCGCGATCTAACACGGAGACGCGTCGCTAACACTCAAGAAATATTTGTAGGAAATGCCATAAATTGGCATGCGCCAAAAAATGTCTACTCGTTAAATAGGTTCTGCGCCGCAGCAACTTTTTTTGGTTGCCTGGGTTTCACACTCAGCAGCCGAAAAGGGCCTCGGCCCTCGGCAATTATCGAATACCTAAACTAGGAGAAATTTAATGTTGAATCGCAAAGGTATGGGTGTGTTCGTTTCACTTTTCGCAGCGCTTCTGCTTTCCAGTTGTGGCGGGGGTACGAGTTCTTCATCGACTTCCAACGGCCAGGCATCCGTCTTTACCGTCGGTACCGATGCTCCGCTTCCGAGCATCGTATCTTGTCAGCTTATGGTGACGGGCATTACGATTTTCAACGGCACAACGAATGTAAGCGTGCTTTCCACGCCGCAAATTGTGGACTTCGCACAGTTCAACGGCCTGCACCAACTTCTCGATCTCAACGCGGTGCCCAACGGCACGTACACTTCGGCCACGGTGACGATTGCATCTCCCGTGATTGGATACATCAACGTCAATCCGCCGAATCCGCCTACGGCATCCACAATCAACGGAACTCTCTCGGTTTCTTCCGTGACTGTGAACTTCCCGCAGCCTTTCGTTCTGGACGCCAGCGATCTCGTCGGCCTTCGTATGGAATTCGACCTGCGCCAGTCGTTGCAAGTTGACGGCAATGGCCAGGTGACCGGCGTCGTCAACCCTGTATTCGAAATGAACTTGCTCAATTCCACCGATGCCGGCGTTTCGATTGATGATTTCCACGCGGGTGTCATCGGCGTCACGGGCGCCAACACTTTCACGGTTCAGGGTCCTCATGGACGTCAGTGGCAGGTGACCACCAACGACAGTACTGTCTTCGACGATCCGGATATTCCGATGAGCTCCTTCACCGCGAGCACGATTGTATCGCTCACCGGCACGCTTGATCCGGTGTCGCATGCCATCGATGCATCGGAAGTAGAGGTAATCTCCAATGACAAGTTCTTCCTCGGTGGTTTGCTCACATACGTCAATCCCGCCTCACCTCAGCCGGCCACGCAAGCAGATATTTACATCCGCGAAGAACTGCCTGCTATTTCCGGAATTTCGGATGGCCAGATCGAAACGCTGAGCCTGAACGGGAGCGAGCGTTACAGAATTGGAAATATCAATCTTCCGCTGACTACGCTCCTCTTCAATAACACTCTGCTGGCTCCGGGCCAGCGCGTGGATATTGGAGGACCCCTCACCACATCGAATGGCACGGAAACGCTGACAGTCCACCGCGTCGTTCTGCGGCGGCAAGGCCAGTCGGGATCGTGGGTGCCCGGCAGTACGATGGTGCAGTCCGGCAACGCCGGCAGCTTCCAGTTGACCGACGACTGGACCGCCGGGATTCTATTGCCGGCTCCGCTTACCGTGCTCACAACCAACGACACAAACTTCATAAATCTAACCGGCCTTGGTGCGCTTTCCGGCCCGGGACCGATTCAGGTTCGTGTGGTCGGATTCATACTCATCAATCAGGCCAACGGTCAGCCCGTAATGGTTGCCCGCGCGGTCGAACAGCTCGGCTCATAACTGGCACGGAATTCTCGGGCCAGCGCCACTGTCTCGCTTGCGGTTCGCCGCAGCGGGACAGTGGCATTTTCCTTTTCGCCCTCTCATCACTGGCAGTCTGAGTTAAAATCTTCGTGTGCGGGACCCGCGTACATTCTCGGAATTTTGGCCGTCCTATGTCTTAGCGCATCGTCTGCCGCTGACGCGCGGTTTTCATTCGGTGGGAACTCTGACCGGCTGGGCGCTCCTGCTTGCGGCTGCTGTTTTCCGGCAGCCGTGGTTCATTCTGGCTGCGCTGCTGGTACCGTATGCTTTTGCCTGGGTTTCACACTTCTTCGTTGAACACAATCGTCCGGCATCATTCGATCATCCCTTGTGGTCCTGGCTCGCCGATCAAAAAATGGTCGCGCTGGTGCTGACCGGGCGTATGAACGGGGAAGTACGGCGATTTACTGCGATCGAAGCTCAGGCGCCAACTCGTTAACCGCGTCACCGGAAGCGATAGGTCGGTTCAGCGACGACTATTCCATCCGATCCGCTATCACCTGCCTGCCGTTTGTGCGAATCTCGATAGCGATCGGCGGGCGAATCGCTGACCCGTGCACCACTTGCCCTCGAACCAGCCCTCCCGCCGAGTTCGTCCCGTAACGCGTGAGATCGAAAACCGTGTGATGACATGGGTCACCGATCATCGGATGATCTGCTCGGTAGTGGTACTGCTTCTCGAGTCTCGGCAGGTCCGTTACATATTCCAGCTCGCAAGTCCCGAACGGCTCGCGCAACAAGATTGCCCAAAAATTTCCGCCTGGCATATGTACCACGATCGCCGGCGTTTGCTCTCCTGTAGACGTACGATAAATAAATCGCTTTGACGACCATTCTCTTGCCAGTTCGTCGGTTGTCGCGATTTCCCCCGGAGCAGTAGGCAACTGTTCCGCGGGTGCCGCCGCCTCTGCGGCAAGTGGTGCGCTTGCCTGTATCGGAGCAGCTCCCGGTTCTACCACGACCGGGTCGCGACTCCACCACGCGATTCCGATCCCGGCTACGATCGCAGCCACGATTGCGATTGTGAGCCAGGCCGGAGGCATTTGCATTTGAGACAGTCTCAACTTCAAAGACGCTAGGGAGAAAGCGCCCGTTGCTTTGCCGCCAGGTCCGGTTTCGGTCGGAACCCCGGGTATCGTTGGTTGCGCGGGCTTGAAAGGATCGTACGGTTTGTTTTCGTCAGACATAATCGCGTTTCGTTTGCGGTTCGATGACAGGGAAGTGCGTTTGCATTCGCGAGAATAACTCCGCGCTAAGCGGGGCGTTCGACTCGAGCCGAATGGTGCGCGACGTACTCGTGTACGTTTGCAAGAACTAACAGTAACTCCAGCATTCGGTCTCGCTGTTCCGGCATCGGCTCGTCGGCTCCCTCTTCCAGATTTTTCACTACTGCCAGTGCATCGGAGAGCAGCCACTGAAGCTTATCCGAATCGATCGCGCGTCCTTCCCGGCATTGGCTCAGCGCTTGGTCCGTACGGACAAATGCTTCATCGACGAAATGGTCCAAGCATAACCGCACGCCGACTAGCGCGATCGGAATCGATTTCGCACATCCAGCCCTTTGACAATGTCCCGGTGCGGCCGCGCTCATCACATACCCCTGCCTCTCAAGTGGTTATTACCTCAAGGTAAGCGCGAGATTAGCACATTTTTCCGGACCCAAGCAGGTGTGCGCCGAAAAGCACAATAGCGTATCGAAACAGGGCCCCGGCGGGGAAAAGCACAACGAAAAAAAACAGAAATCGAGGGGCGTTCACTAAACGCCCCTCCCACTTCAAACTCTATCAGCGAATTTCAATGCTTCCTGAACTCGTGCTGAGTTCCACTACCGGCCCGCCTGCTCCTACTTTGCCTTGCAGTTCGCGAGGGCTGATTTTCCCTTGCAGGCTTATAGTATGCGTCGTCTCGATGTTCCCGGAGCTGGTTCGCGCCACGACGTTGAATGCTGCCTGTGGCGGAAAATCCACCCTGACGTTTCCGGATCCGCTGCGAAGGCGCCAGTCGCCGGTAGGATCCCCCTGGGCCGTGATGCTGCCGCTGCCTGTGGAAACTTTCGCCGCGCCTTTTACGCCTTTCATCTGTACGTCGCCGGAGCCCGTGCTGATATCCACATCTCCTGCCGCCGTCTGCTCCAGTTTCACGTCACCGCTTCCGCTCGACGCTGTCAGGCCGCCGGCAACCGCGATCGCGCGAATCGTTCCGCTGCCGGCAGTGGCGTGAGCATTTCCATGAATGCCATCCAGTTCTATGTCGCCCGATCCCGTTCGCACGCGCGCTTCACCGCCAATATTCTTCACGTGCAAACCTCCCGAGCCGCTGTTCATGTCCACCGGTCCGCCAATTCCATCGACGGTTTGATCTCCCGAGCCTGATTCAGAGCGCAGCTTCGTTTGCGCCGGCACAATCAACTCGTAGCTGATCGAGATATTGCGCTTCCAATCGTGGTTTTCGATGTGCCCTACTCGAATAGTGTTCCCGTTTTGTTCGATCGGCGGATTGTTTTCAATTTCGTGAATGTGTTGCTCGGCGTCGCCCCAGCCACTCGCGTGAATTTTGGCGTGGATTTCCACTTTCGTCGAATCACCGGTACGTACCGTAATGTCTCCCGATCCCGTTTGCACGTCCAAATCTACCGGGCCGGTCACGCTCAGCGTACGATCGAAATGTCCCTGGCTCTCGCCAGCCCATGCAGGAAACGCGGCCAAACTCGCAGCCAGCGCCACCAATAAGAACAAACCCGGAACTGCGCGCAGACGAACTTTCATCTTCATTCCTCCTATGCGGATAGAGCTGCCCAAGCAAGAGGTACGCAATGCGCGGCTGAAATGTTCAGACGCAAGATAGCATTTCGGGTGAACGTGGGCTGGTCGCCAATTCGCCCGCAAAGTTCAGTTTATTCACTCAGCGTCGTCAGGGAGGACCAAGTCCGCCTGAGAAATGGAGGGGATGGGTCGAATCTAAGCGGCTGCGCCGTGGCACTTCTTGTACTTTTTCCCCGAGCCGCAAGGGCAAGGATCGTTGCGCCCCACTTTCGCGCCGGCTCGAACTGGCTTGGGGGCTGTTTCCGCCTGCGCCGGACCGGCTTGAAACTGCAAATCGCGTTGTTGGCGCTGCTGGCGTTGTTCGATTTTTTTTGCCTCATCCTCGGGCCTGGCAGGCTGCATCAGGAACAGGAAGCGGACAGCCTCGGTATCGATGCGATCCATCAATTCATCAAAGAGTATGAATGCCTCTTTCTTGAACTCTACCAGCGGATCCTTTTGGCCGTAGCCGCGCAGCCCGATCCCTTCTTTCAAGTGATCGAGCGTAAGCAAGTGGTCTTTCCACTGCCCGTCCACCACGTCGAGCAATATGTGGCGTTCCAGCCAGCGCAGCGTCTGCGCGCTGAAAAGAATTTCCTTTTCTTCGTATCGTGCTTTCACCTTTTCGATCATCGCTTCCGCGAGCGTGTCGTGATTCAGCGTAGCGAAATCCAGGCCCGCCGCTTTCGGGTCGAAACCAAACTGATTGAGCACCTCGTTGCTGAACTGCGTGATGTTCCATTGGTCCGGATGCTGCTCGCGCGGGCAGTACGTTTCAACCAGTTGGTTAGCAATCGCTTCGGCGCGCTCCAGAATAAAATCCTTCTGATCGCGCCCTTCCAGAAACGAACTGCGCAACCCGTAAATGGTCTCGCGCTGTTTGTTCATTACATCGTCGTACTCCAGCAAATGTTTGCGCGCTTCAAAGTTCTGCGCTTCCACCGCCTTCTGCGCATTCTCGATCCGGCTGCTGATTAACCTGGATTCGATCGGAACGCCCTCGGTCATACCCAGTCGGAACATCAGTGCCTTCATGCGATCGCCGCCAAAAATGCGGAGCAGATCATCTTCGAGCGACAGGAAAAAACGTGAAGCTCCAGGGTCTCCCTGACGGCCTGCGCGCCCTCTCAACTGGTTGTCTATGCGCCGCGCCTCGTGCCGCTCCGTTCCCAGAATATGCAAACCACCCATCGCCACCACTTCGTCGTGTTCCGCTTTGCACT
>JBEKSN010000014.1:0-30422 GCA_049517055.1 Candidatus Acidiferrales bacterium
ACGATTCCTCCGGCGACCTTCGATGCATTTCGTGACCATGGAAAGCCGCGCGCAAGCCTTGAAGAAGATGTCCCGGCAGCGCGCGCGACGATGGAAACTCTAGCTCGTGTGGGAATATCGACGAAGGACGCCACCGACAAATTGACCGAGGACGGGGTCAAACAGTTTGCAGACGCCTTCGACAAGCTGCTGGCCGCGGTTAGCAAGCACACCGAGAAGACAGCCTCTTCGGCGGTCAATAACCTCACATACCGTCTTCCGGAAAATGTCAGCCAAGATGTGAAAGGGGCTCTCGAGGATTGGAAAAAAAACAATAAAGTGAAGCGTTTGTGGGCCCGCGACGCCTCGCTGTGGACGAACAAAGACGAGGGCAACTGGCTGGGCTGGCTTGGAATCACGGACGACCAGATTTCCCATAATAGTGAGTTTAAGAAAATCGCGGAGGAAATTCACCAAGCCGGCTTCACGCACCTCGTTCTTCTCGGCATGGGCGGGTCGAGTCTTTGCGTGGAAGTGTTCGAGAAAACTTACGGAAGGATCCAGGGTCAGCCGCAGGTGCTGGTCCTCGATTCCACGGACCCGGCGCAAATCCGCACGTTAGAGAGCAAGATCGATATCGCAAAAACCCTTTTTATCGTTGCGAGCAAGTCCGGGACGACCCTGGAACCGAATATCTTCAAGCAATATTTTTACGATCGGGTGAAGCAATCCGCGGGCGCCACCGAAGCGGGGAAGAGGTTCATCGCCATCACCGACCCTGGATCCCAGATGCAGAAAGTCGCCGAGACCGATAGTTTTCGTCACATCTACTACGGCGTGCCAAGCATCGGCGGCCGCTACTCGGCGCTCTCAAACTTTGGAATGATTCCAGCGGCGATCCAAGGCGTGGACGTGCCAAAGTTTCTCGATCGCGCGGAGGAGATGGTCCACGCATGTGCTTCGGTAGTGCCGGCGGATGAAAATCCGGGTGTGATTCTGGGCGCAATTCTGGGAACGCTGCAGAAACAGGGCCGCGATAAGGTCACCCTCTTTGCTTCGCCCGGAATTTCCGATCTGGGAGCGTGGCTGGAACAGCTTCTCGCCGAGTCCACCGGGAAAGAAGGCAAAGGGTTGATTCCCGTGGACCGCGAACCAATCGGTTCGCCGGATGTGTACGGCAGCGACCGCGTCTTCGTTTATGTAAGGCTCGAGGATGGCGCGGACTCAAAGCAAGACGCGGGAGTGGAAGCGCTGGAAAAAGCCGGCCAACCGGTGGTCCGCATTCAAGTGGCGAACAATTATGAGCTCGGGCAGGAATTCTTCAGATGGGAGATCGCGACGGCCGTAGCCGGCTCGATTATCGGCATCAATGCATTTAACCAGCCCGATGTGGAAGCGAGCAAGATCGAAACGCGCAAATTGACCGATGAATATGAGAAGTCCGGTTCGCTTCCGCAGGAAACGCCTTTCTACGAAGACAAGGGTGTCAAGCTGTACAGCGACGATAAGAATGCGTCGGCGCTGAAGCAAGTGGTCGGGAAAGACGCGACGCTCGCCGGATATTTGCGCGCGCACGTGAATCGTTTAAAGGCAGGCGATTATTTTGCCGTGCTGGCTTACATCGAGCGGAATGAGAAACATCAAACACAGCTTCAGTCTATACGCCAGAGCGTTCGCGATAAGAAGCACGTGGCTACTTGCCTCGGTTTCGGGCCGCGGTTTCTTCACTCGACAGGACAAGCTTACAAGGGCGGCCCGAACTCGGGCGTCTTTTTGCAAATCACTTGCGATGACGCCTCCGACCTTCGTGTGCCCGGCCAGAAGTATACATTTGGCGTGGTGAAAGCAGCGCAGGCCCGCGGGGATTTCAACGTACTGACCGAGCGCGGCCGGCGAGCTCTTCGCGTACATCTGACGGGAGATCTGGCGACCGCACTTACAAATTTGCAACAGGCTATCCAACAGGCGCTTTCATAGCACGCTCAGGCGGAGGAAGACTTGACTCAGAATTCTGATGCGGTGAATGTGTCGCAGGAAACGCTTGGCCGTCCCGCTCCTCCCTGTACGATGGTCATTTTCGGCGCGGGGGGCGATCTCACGAAGCGCAAACTGATTCCAGCGCTATACAATCTCGCGAAGGGGAAATTACTCCCGCAGGAATTTGCAATCATCGGCGTGTCGCGCGAAAACTTTTCTTCCGATGATTTTCGGCAGCGTACCGGGCAGGAGATTCGGGAGTACGCAACGAGCGAAGTGGATCAAGCTTCGTGGGATCAATTTGTCAAGCGGCTCTACTATACGCCGGGAGACTTCAAGGATCCCGAGCTTTACAAGAAACTGGGCGATCTCCTGGTCCAAGTGGAAAAAGAACAAAACACGCACGGAAATTGCCTTTTTTATCTTGCCACCAGCCCGACTTTTTTTCCCATCGTAGTGAAAGAACTTGGCGCGGCTAAGTTGACCAACGAAGAAAACGGCAAATGGAAACGCGTGGTGATCGAAAAGCCGTTTGGGCACGATCTCGATTCGGCGGTCGCATTGAACCACGAAATAGGCCTGGTGCTGCGCGAAGATCAGGTTTATCGCATCGACCATTATCTCGGAAAGGAAACAGTTCAGAATATTTTGGCGTTCCGCTTCGCGAACGGCATTTTCGAGCCGGTTTGGAATCGCCGCTACGTGGATCACGTGCAAGTGACAGTAGCGGAGGAACTCGGCGTGGAAATGCGGGGAGATTATTACGAGCACGCCGGCGCGTTGCGCGACATGGTGCCGAATCACATCTTTCAGCTCATCACGCTTACAGCAATGGAACCGCCGATTTCTTTCGACGCTCAGGCGGTGCACGACGAACAGACGAAAATCCTGCGCGCCGTCCAGCCTTTGAATCCTGAGAAAGTTCTGGACCACGCCGTGCGCGGCCAATACGGGGAAGGAGAGATAGACGGCAAACACGTCCCGGGCTATCGAACGGAGCCGAACGTGGATCCGGCATCGACGACCGAAACATTTGTCGCGCTCGCGTTGAATATTGATAATTGGCGGTGGGCGGGCGTGCCGTTTTATCTACGGACGGGGAAGAGATTGCCCACTCGTTCCACCGAGATTGTGATTCGCTTTCGGCGGCCTCCTTTTGTGCTTTTCCGCAAAACCTCCGTGGAAAAAATTGCGCCCAACGAGCTGGTGATTAATATTCAGCCGAATGAAGGAATTTCGCTGAGCTTCGAGGCCAAGGTTCCTGGCCCCATCGTGCGGCTTGGCGCGGTGAACATGGATTTTCAGTACTCCGACTATTTTGGTACCACGCCGTCCACTGGGTATGAAACTCTTCTATACGATTGCATGATGGGCGATCCCACGCTGTTCCAGCGCGCCGATATGGTGGAGGCTTCGTGGACGATCGTGCAACCCATACTCGATTTATGGAAGGCGCTTCCTCCGCGCGATTTTCCAAACTATGCCGCAGGGAGTTGGGGACCGGAGCAAGCGCAGGAATTGCTTCGGCGCGAAGGACGCGAGTGGCACGATTGCACTCAGAAAGCGGCGTCATTAAAGAACGCCGCTGCGGGAATGTCTGTGCTTGGAACGAAGGCCTGAGCGAGTATACGCTGGCGATTCGTGGGCTGGGTCCGGATCTCTTGCGCCCGGCTTCTTGCGCAGCGTCTAATCGTTCCTCGATGAACGCAATTATAATCTCGCCTGTTACCCAATCGTTCGAAACAATCCTCTGCGAAGATGGCCCTTTGCCAGGGTCTTCAAACCCTATTGCGCATCTGCGGGGAAAAGCGGGCGCATGAAAACTCGCGAGCAATCCCTGCGAGCGATTGAAGGAAAAACCTTCGATGTTTGCGTGATCGGAGGAGGCGCAACCGGGTCCGGCTGCGCACTGGATTCGCAGCTTCGCGGTTTGAAGACGGTGCAACTCGAAGCTGAGGACTTTGCGAGCGGCGCTTCCAGCGCATCCACGAAGATGGTCCATGGAGGCGTGCGATACCTGCAGGAAGCAATTCGCAATTTCGATTTTCAAGAATATCGCGTCCTCAAACAAGCTCTCCACGAGCGTATCCATATGTTGCAGAACGCCCCGTTCCTGACGAATACGAGACTGTTCCTTACTCCCTGCTATCGCTGGGTCGACGCCGCTTACTTCGCGGTCGGCCTGAAACTGTATGACCGAGTGGCAGGGCAGGACGGTCTCGCGCCAAGTATTTTCATATCGCGCGAGAAGACTCTCGAACGAATGCCTATGCTTGCGTCGCGTGGCCTGGTGGGAGCTGTAGTGTATGCCGACGGTCAATTTGATGACGCACGCTACAACATCACGTTGGTCAAGACTTTCACAGAGGCCGGCGGCGAAACGCTGAACTATGCGCGCGTTGTTGCGTTTGAAAAAAATGCCGAAGGAAAGCTTTCCACGGCGGTAATCAGAGACCAGCTTACGCGCCGGGATTTCATGGTTCACGCGCGCAGTTTCGTGAATGCCACCGGTCCTTATGCGGACGCGATTCGTGAGACGGCCACGGCGGGCGTTCCTCAGCGCATACGGTTCAGTAAAGGTGTGCACGTAGTCCTTCCGCCGGAAGTACTTTGCGACCGGGAAGCGATGCTGATCCCTCGGACGGAGGATGGCCGGGTGCTGTTCGCCATCCCGTGGCTCGGAAGCGTGCTGGTGGGCACGACTGACGAGGAAATCGAATCTCTCCAGCATCTCCATCTGGAGGTTGAGGAGGTTACGTACCTTCTGCGGCATCTGAATCGTTACTTGGAGCAGCCTGTTACCGCGGACCGGATCGTCGGCGGCATGGTGGGCGTGCGTCCGCTGGTTAGTTCCAGCGAAACAAAAAGCACGAAGAAGATCGCGCGCAACCATGAAGTGGAACTTGATTCGCGATCAGGATTAATCAGTATTATGGGCGGCAAATGGACAACCTATCGAGCCATGGCCCAGGACACCATCGACACCGTGCAAAAATGCCTTGGCGTTCCTCTTTCGCAGTGCCAAACGATCCGGCACCGGCTTGTGGGCTCCGACGGTTATTCAACGGACTACTGGCGAGCATTAACAAAACTCTATGGCGTGACGGAGTCGACAGCGCGACATTTGGCTGGAAAATTCGGCACACGCACTTCCAACGTAATGGACTTGGCGAGAGAAAATCCGGAAATCGCACAACCTCTCGTCGAAGGCCTGGCGCCGTTGCGCGCAGAAGTAACTTTCGGAATTCGAGACGAAATGGCAGTTTCAATCGAGGACATTCTGTCACGCCGAATTGGTCTCCAGGGGCATAGTTGGAAGCATGCGATGAGAGCAGCGCCGGTCGTCGCCGAGCTTCTCGCGCGCGAACTCGGCTGGCTGGAAGCAAGGAAGCAGGAGGCGCTGAATCAATATCTCGAAAAAATACGCGGTGTCATGGAGAAAGCAGGTCTTGCAGGAACTCCCGTAAATTAGGCGGAATCGGTTGGTCGTCGGGAGTCAACAAACAGTCAGCGTCGCTGCGCCGGACGAAGCGGCGTCTGCAACCATCGGACGATGGGCTCCGCTCTGTCTCGAAGATTATTGCTTACTGCCGAGAAACGAGTGGGCGGTTCAACGTGCGTTTTTGAATTGGTTCGCACGAGCAGGGTCGGCGGCCGTGGTTCCTTCAGCCAAGAGATAAACGGTGCTGTGATTCGCTTGAGGACCGGCGAGGCCATCGTAAGGAACTGGTTAGACCGACGCCGAGAATAGGATCGCAGCGAAAATAATCCGTCGCGGGTTCGGCGTCCAAACTCCGCGCTGCTCTTTGCAACGAACGCCAATAGAATCGTCTTCGCCCTTGCCAGCGAGGAAATCGATGCGCGATTTGAGACCGTAGCAAGATTGGAACTGCTTTTCGTGCCAGCGGGGTGAATCACGACCGGGGCGTTAGCTTTGGCGCCCGCCGAAAGTTCAGCGATTATCTGGCCGACGTCGGCGGAGGCCTTTGGATGGCGGACCAATTCCGCTTTGGCCGGGGGCGCAGGGACGCGGACTGGCTTCGGGTCTTGTCGCCCCTCCGAGGACAATCCAGCCGCCGCGGCAAAGGTCATCGTCGGTCTACTCGACATCGATTGCATGGGAATCAGGTTCGCGCGCAATCCGATCGCTTCGTCCGCCTTCGGCGGTGGTATAGGGCGGTCTCCGTCGAATTGAAACTCGCGTGAAGCATCCTCGATCATGCTTGCTGAAACCGGGCGGATTCCGCTGTAGTAGGCTTTCAGGAGGGCTTGTTCGCAAAGCAAATTTATTATCCGCGGAATTCCACGCGAATAAAAATGAGCGCTATCCATGGCTTCGAGAGTGAAAAGCGCATCATCCTGAGCACCGGCAACGCGCAGGCGATGCTGGATGCAGCCGCGCGTTTCCTCCAACGTCATGGGGCTGGTTCTGCAACGAAGCGAAATACGCTGATGGAGCGGCCGAAGGTCGAGCCGTTTGAGCCTGTCGTTGAACTCCGACTGCCCCGATAGAACGATCTGAAGTAACTTGCCGTTCGGCGTTTCGAGATTCAGCAATAGTCGAATTTCCTCGATGGTATGTGACGGAAGCCCTTGCGCCTCGTCGACAATAAGCACAGCGGTCTCGCCGGCGCGGTAGCGCTCAAGCAGCCAGGCATGCAGGTGTGACACCGCGCTGCTCGTGGAGCGCACATCGGACGCGATATGAAAATCTGCGAGCATCAACTCGAATAATTCCCGGGCCTCAAGGTGGGAATTGAAGATAAATGCCGTCGGTATTCCATTCTGCTGCAGCCATTCGAGCAGGGAATTGATGAGCGTCGTCTTGCCGGTCCCCACGTCGCCGGTAAGCAGTACGAGCCCCTGCCGGGATTGCACGCCCTGAATCAGAGCATCCAAGGTCGTCTGAGTTTGCCGAGTTAGGAATAAGTGCCGCGGATCCGGATTTACGCTGAAGGGATTCTCGCGCAGTCCGAAGGAGTTGAATATAGACTTGTCCATATCGTTCTCGGTGCGGGGGAGGCCATTGTACCCGAAAAGCTCAATTCACAGCAAGTAGAACGTACCCTAAGAGCATCAGCCTGTTTGGGGGGCTGTTCTCATGGTGAGGTCGAGTTTTGGCAAATCCAGAGCATTTTGCCGACATTACTCGGTCTGAAATGTCGCTATCCGAACATGTGAGATCGCCCCACCTGCGTCGCCCGACTGCATTTCGAGGCGATATTCTCCCGGGGGAAAAGTGTCGACCGGCACTTTTAGTGCTAGCGGCACCACGGGATTTCCCTTCAACACATACTGATTCACACTGAACAAACCAGTCGAAAGTACCTGTTTTCCGGTCTTTTGGTCGATGACTACGTATTGGCATCCCACGATTGGAGGGTTGGGATTGGACAAACTCGGGTCGTAAATTTGTGCGTACAAAACGACTCTATCGGTTTTCTTGAAGTGATTGCTTCCCGAAGGAGTCAGTTCTACGCCTTTCACGATCATGGGCATGCGATCCGCAAGTAAATCGGCATCCAAGTCACTGGAGCCCTCGGACACACGTTGCATTTGATTACTGAACGCCAGTCCGCTTAGGCTGAACGTCTTTCCGTCGTACGGCTCGATTACGAGGGGACTCTCGTATTTCCCAAATTTCTGCGCGCCACCCGACAGAACAACAGTCAGCCGATATTGTCCCGGAGCGACGGAGAACTGAGTTTGATAGCGCATCGGCGACTGCGTAAACTTCTGCAATTCTTCTTTTTCGAAGTCCATATTAATTTCGTCGCTGAATCTGGCAGCCACCGATCCATCCGGCCGGTAGGCGATGCCGAGAACGTTTACGTCCGCATGGTATTTTCCCTTTACCTTGGAAAACTCAATCGTCGCAGAAGGCACTTCCATCGCCAAGTCCACTCGAGCCTCGTTAGTTGAGGTGTAGAAAAACGGCGCTTCCAGCGAGCCTTCGGTAGCGGCTCCCGAAGCTGCGGCTCTGGTCTCAAGCGCTTTTTCGATCGGTTTACCGGCCAGCATGTCGGTCGCTTTGACGTTGCAATATCCGCTGCGTGCTCGTACGTTTGCGCCACCGCGCTCGAGCTTGACCTTCAGCGTGTGACAACTGCCCTCCGTTGAATCAGCCGGCACATATCCTAGAAGGTAGTACTCATTTTGTTCGTTCGCGATTTTTTGGAGTCCGGCGAGCAAGTCGTTTGTATTGAAAATAGGGAAACCCCCGGTTCCGTCAGCCAACATATAGAGCACTTGCTGATTCGTGGCCGCCGATGGCGGAAACGGGGGAACAATCGCTCGCGGCTGGGTGTTGTTTGGGTTGCCATAAGTCCCGGTGTTGTTGATCCCTCCTCCGCGGCTTCCGCCACCGCCGGTGCCGCCCGTACCACCGGAGCCGCCTTTGCCACCACCCCCGCCGGTGCCACCGGTGCCGCCCGTGCCGCCCGTGCCGCCTGTGCCCCCTCCACCTCCGCCACCATGTCCTCCACCGCCCCCACCACCTCCGTGCTGCAGATAAGCCAATTCAGACGGAGGAGAGACGTGATAAGAAGCGAGAGAGATGCCAGCGCCGGTCGATTGAAGTCTTTCTGTTTCAATTAGAGAGTGTATCGACGCCAAAGTGGAAGCGCCGGGCAGGCTGTTGTTGGGAATAAATGACGAGGGTCCGCGCCCGGATCCGGGCGCAATGTCCGGCGTCACCAAACCGCGAACGTCCAGCGGATAAATTGCGACGTTCGCTTTGTTGCAGACGTCGATGGTTGCGGTTAGTTCCGACTCGGCCTCGGGAGTGAGCGGAAAGCCGGACGAAAAAAGGATCATGCTTTTTCGCCCTGGAACACTCGCGAGACTTTTTGCCACGCTTCGGACTGCGAGCAACAAAGTCCGCACGCCAAAATCGGCGACAGCAGTGTCGGTCGATAGCGAACCCGGAAGAGACAGCCCACCTGAAGAAGATGCTCCGCTCGCGGTTCCGTTGGGATCGACGGCAGAAGTTTTTATATTTTGCACCGCTTGCTTGAGCCGGGCGGCATCGGCGGTGAAATTCTGTTCGACCCGTAGAGTGCCGCCGAAGTCCATAACTGCCATCACGCGATCAGGCCCGGCGTTCTGGTCGATGAATTTTGCGGCGGCGGTGCGCGCTTGCGCCTGATCGCCTACGTCCATGGTGGAATTGTCAAAGAACAGCACCATGTAGTGCCGCCCGGATGCGGCAGCGGCGTTTGGATCCGCGCCAAACGAGAAATTGGTGACCGGCTGCTGCTTATTGTCCTCGTAAACCTTAAAATCGTCGGCCTTCAGATCGTGCACGTAATTGCCCTTCTTGTCGGTCACGACAACATCGACGCGCACAGCCCGCGACTCAGCCTTGATGGAAGGAGCAGCTGCCTGCGATGCCGGTTGCTGAGGGGAGTCCTGCGGAGACTGATGCGCCAGCGCGACTCCAAAAGACCCAATCAAGCGTCCCCCGAAGCTGCCCGCCGCGAGAAAAAGCAGCAGCAGAACTACCAGCAAGGCCACTCGGCGCCGAGTCATCGCTCACCTTCCCCTGTTACGGAATCTCAATTACACCATTTTTTGCCGATAGCACGGAGGCTTTCGAGTCTCGCACGACCAATCGGACGATGTAGCCGCCGGGCTTAACGTCGAAGCCCATTTTCACGGTCATGCCGGTGTGAGACAGCTTCTCGAGAGTTGCATCTTTCAAGTGCAGGTCCACGACTTCCTGGTTCCCGGTGATAAAATTTCCATTCCGGTCGAACAGCGCCGCCACAACAGTCAGCTGATCCTGGTTTCTTCCGTCTGTCTTTTCGAAGCGCACGTGATTTACGTCCACTCGGGTCAGCACGGAGAGTTTTGCATCCATTGCATCGCTTTTGAAATATTGCAGTTGAAGTTCGATCGGGACGCCCTGCTGTTCCTCCTGCGAAAAAACCGCCTCCTCAATATCTTGCTTGGCAGTTTCTTCCGGAGTTTGCCCGTGTTTGGGCGCGAAAAAACCACGCCGCGCCTGGATGGTATATTTTTCTTTCGTGGCCAGTGTCACCTTGATCTGGTGGAACTTGCCGTCGAATTTCAACGCTTCTGGAGAGAAGGCAAGCAGATATGTAACTTCGGGCGCCGCCGCTGTCATGCGGAATCCGGCGACAAGGTCATTATTATTTCGAAAGTAAAAACCGCCGGTGCTGCCGGAGAGATTCGCCAGCGCATCCGATTGAATCGATTGTTCTTGGGATCGGTATAACGCGTCCTGGGCCGCGGCATTCGAGTTAGAAAACCTTGGCGGAGGCCGGGTGATATCGCCGATCGGATCGACGGTGTAAAGCCCACGTCCATCGAGCGTATTAATGAATACGTTCGCGCGCGTGGCCTTATCAATAACCTCTAAAAGGTCGTACTGGTAGGTCGAAGTGACCAGAAACCCGGGAGAGACAAAAACAATACTGCGTTGCCCCGGAACAGCCGACATCCGGCGAACGAGTTCCGTTAACCGCCGAATCACAAACTGCGTGTTGTTTTCTCCGGCGAGTACCATTTGCTGGGCCGTTGACTGAACGAGCATAGTCGTAGACTCAGTCGGGCCATTCTCCGCACCGCAAGCCTGTGCGTCCGCTGTCGCGGCTTGGATGGCCTGGAGGTCGTGTTGGTTTATGATCAAGTCGGCTTCGTAATAACCCATCTGAGGGCACTGGGTCGTGTCGTAAGGATCGTACATGCCAATATAATGAGGTATGAGCTGTTGCACCATCGCGCGGACTTTGGCGCGATCGTCGGTGAAGTCTACCTGCGATTGTCCCGAGGTGGTAAACACAGCAACACGTTCGCTAGGTTCCGTCGCTGCGTCCAAATAACGCACAGCGGCGAGACGCGATTGCATCAAGTCCAGGGTGCTCAATTCCACATCATCAAACAGGAGTGCGACGAATCGCGACGGCAGAGTCAAAGTTCCGGGAGCGGAGACGTTCGGCTGATCTCCACCCGCCTCGCCTCTGACAACCTGCTTCGCAATCGAGGCTGGGGTTTCCACGGAGAAATGCAGAATCGTCTGGGGCCTGCGGTCTTGAGACAGCCGGAAGTCTTCCTTGGTCAAATTCGCTACTGCTTCGCCATTCGAATCGTGCACCACTACACGAACCGGGACCAAGTTCACATGCGATTCGAAGGGCGTACTCGCATGCGTATTCACTTCGGATGTCGCGTCCGAGGAGGATGGAGCTTGCGGCGGAGGAGCCGACGCTGCCTGCTGAGTCGTGGTGATTTCAGGGGTTGGCTGGGCTGTGGGTGTTTGCTGCGGGGAACTGGTTTGCGGCGATTGTGCCGCTGAAAGAAATGAGCACGGCGTCAGCAAACAACAGAACAAAACTCCCATGCGAGCGGTAGGCGACCCTGAAAAGAAACGGCCCGCAGCAGCTTTCATGCAGCACTCCGGTGCGCCGTTCATTTGCGGAAATCCGCGCGATTCCGCTTAAATGCGCGTTTGCGATGGAAGGCCAGTCTACTCGGCCTTAGTATGGAGGTCAATGTCTTGCAGGTCAGCATTTTGGCGTACAAATGAACCCTGACCGTGACAGTGAGAGGGGGGCCAAATTGCCGTAAATTTGAGTTACATATTGCAGCCAAGAGTGGGGTACAATCGGCGTCCTATCCTTTCGATTGCCCGCTGGCGAGGTTCACGATGACTCTGGGGACTAAGATGGAGAAGTACCACGGTGTGCAATGCCGTTCCTGCGGGGAGACCATTGCGGTCCCATCTAGAATTGCGAATAAGCAATTCTCGGGCGAACCCAGCGTCGCCGGCGCCGGGACTGTCGCAACCTTTCCTTCGCTGAATCTGCGCTGCCGGATATGCGAGAAGGAAAACTTCTACAAAATGAGCGACGTTCGGGAAATAGAAGAATCTCCCGCTTCGCCTGCGGTCCGCGAGCGGCCGGCCCCTAGCCGGCTTCGTCCGCAAGCCAAGCTATCCAAAGCAGCGAAGGTATAAGCGGAGCCAGATTTTTCCGCGGACGGCCGCTCAGGCAGCAGATCGAAATCAATTCCCGCGAGCGTCACTTTCCAACCGAAGTCTGCGCGTTCGCTTCATGCGGCTGGCGGCGGGTTAATTGGAAAAGAGTGAAATTCCCCTGAGCAGGTTTTTCTTTGCTCCAATCGTGGTACGCGTGGCATTCAAAACACCGCGCCTCAGCCCCGTCGCTTCCCGTGTGATGACACTGCTCACAGGTTCGAATTCCCGGCAAAAGAACATCAGAAGTTTCCTGGCTCGTTCTTGCGGCTGAATGGCACTCCTCGCATTTCACCAGCCGGTGTTTGTCATGATTGAACACGGCATGCTGAAACCAGCGGACAGCAATATTCGAGTTTGCAACCACAGGAAGTGGCTGGTTCGTAGGAAAGCTTAGCGCGTGGCACTGCGTGCACGTTTTTCTCCACAAGAGTTGTTCCGACTCTGCCGCACGCTCCGATACCCATTGCTCAGGTGTAAGCACTCGAGGAGAAATAGGGAAGGGTTTCTGAGGCAAGTTCGGATCTGAATTTGTAATGCGCAATTCCGCTGGATGCGTGGCAATGTACTGCCGGAACCTGAGCACTACAAAAGCGTGAACCGCCGTTGGAGTGTCGTGCGGCGCGCTTTCCGCAAAACGTTTATCGAATTGCAGCCCGTGGCAGGCAATGCAGTGCTGTGCGTAGGAGACGGGCGACATATAGGCCCGGGCGGGATTGACCGAGGGCGGTTCCTGCTTCTGCGCAACCGAGGAAGCCTTCGGCTGCGGCACGCCGCCGAATCTCCATTGCTCATTGGACGCGGGCGGACGGTGGCAGTCGCCGCAATCGAGTTGCACGGCCACCCCGTTCGGCCCCATCAGATTCTTTTTCAGATGTACTCGGTGATCGAGTTTAATGGTTCCGGGATCTACGTTTCCCGCACGCACCGCCGCAAACTCGGGATGGCTGGAATCGAATCCGTCGATGTTCCGCGCAAAGTGTGTCGCTGAGCCAGCCACACGAAGATTGGCATGACATTGCGTACAACTGAGGTCACTGGTCGCGGCTAGGCGCAGGCTGCCGCGGTGCTCTCGATGGCATGAGGAGCAGTTCGGTGTAAACAATTGATTCGTGTGATGAATGGGGCCGTCGTGGCAGGTTTCGCAGGCTTGGTCGCTTGCTTTGGCGCTGAAAACGCCGGCCTCTTTTACATGGCACGAGCCGCATTGCTCGGTCAGTACGGCATGGCTGACGGACATCTTCCCGCTGCTGTACACGTGATTGTTGCGCGTCAGCCCGTACCAGGCCAGCCAGATAATCGCGAGCGCCGGCACACAGACCGATAAAAGAAAGCGCAAGCGCCGGAAAGGATGCGGGCGCTTGAAGTAATTCAGATCGATGCGCTGCGCAAGCTTTTTAGTTTTCAGCTTTGCTCGCGGCAAGATTCCTCGCTTCTTTCCCCGAAAGTCAGTAACGCAGGGCCATCACCGCATGTACGCAGCCCAGAAGTAGCAGCGCGAACGACAGCGGGATGTGCAGCATCAGCCATCCATGCAGCCAGTGATGGAGCCGCGTCTGACTGCGCAACTGCCGCTCCTCATCGCATATTTCCTCGAACCGCTTCACCGTGTCATGCGCTTCGGGCGGTAAGAGGCTACGCAGCTCCGCAAAAACTGCACGCGCCGTATTTGCGTTTGCAAGTGGCTGGTTTTGTGGCCTTTCTTTTTGTTTTTGCAGAAACGGACGCATCTCGTTAGCGTAGAAAGTAGAAAGCGGCAGAGCCGCTTCCGGGGCAAGAGCCGTTGTTTGTCCAATAGCGGAAGCGGATCTTGCCGATTGTTTTGATCCCGGAGCTCTGCGTGACCCCACTGTCGCAGCAATCATTTCGTCGGTCTCAGCGATCAGTCCGGCGCGGACATGATCGATTTGCTCGAATATAGTTTCCTTGGATACTTCCGCTGTCATCACATTGGGCATGTAGTGCTGCAACGCGGCGCCGAAAAGTCCGCTGGCGACAACAATTATGAGCAAAACCATCAAGACGCTGGTGAGCGGACCGCCGAATCGGAAGCCTCCGTGGAACAGGATGAGCGGCAGACTCAGCAGCCCAAGCCACAGGTGGCCGCGCATCCAAGTCTGAGCGCGTCCCAATCGCCAGACCGGCAGTTTCTTACGTCCCGCCAGCAGGCCTGCGAATAACATGAATGCGGAACCAACAATTCCAAAAGCGAGTCCCACAGGGCTTCCGCCGCTCGGACCAGCGGGTGAATGCACCGCATATACGACGTACACGGCCGTTGCTACGCTTAAAATGATGAGCGAAGCGGCAAGCCATTTTTGATGAGTTCGATCAATGCGCACTTTGGATTTGTCTGGCCCGTCGCAATTTGCTAACGCTTACTCGTAACCGGAGCTTGATTCAGCAGCCCGGCAAAGAATTTCCGCGGGTCCACACGGTGCGCCGCATCGTGCGGACAGGCATAGACGCAACTCGGCTCGGCATACTCCGTGCACAGATCGCACGAAGTAGCTTTCTGCTTCACCATCGCTTTCTTGTGCCCGGGCGCTGCCGGGTCTTCCGCCATCACGTTAAACGGATGAATATTGATATTCCCATAGGGGCAATTCTCGGCGCACAACCCACATCCAATGCACCAATCCTCGATAATCACTTCCAGCGAATTGCGGCGGCGAATGGAGCCCACGGGACATCCGACCATGCACAAGGGGTCGAGGCACTGCCTGCAGGAGGTCGCCACCAGATAATGGTCAAAGCGCAGCCCTTCGCGAACAAGGCGCGTCACACCGTCGTGGGCGTCCGCGCAAGCGCGCACGCATGCATCGCAACGAGTGCAACTGGTGAGGTCCAATAACAAGAGGCTCTGCGCTTCCATCAAGCCTTGTGTCAGAAAATCGTCGAGCGGCACATTTTGCAGCACGGAAAGCCGTTCGCGATTCATTTGCCCGCGTTCCTGTTCCACGACCTCCAATTTCCGGCGCACTTCAGGGAACTCCGCGAGCATGCGCTTGAAATCGTGCGCGCCGATTCGAACCAGTTCCACGTGATCGAGCGCCGTGCAGGTCGCCGTGCGCACGTCCTCGCGCAGCAAACCGGTCTCTCCGAAATATTCGCTGCGTGAGAGATAGGCCATCACCATCTCTCCGCCCAGATGGGATTGCGTCACTTTCACGAAGCCGATGCGCACGAGATAAAAGCAGTCGGCCGGCTCGCCCTGGCGGCAAATCACCTGGCCTGGCGAATAGCGAATGAGCTCCACGCTTTCGCGCAAGCTGCCGATGAACTCGTCGGTCAACTCCGCGAATACGGGAACCGCGCGCAAGTGGCTGTCCAGGGCGCGCTGGCGGTAGGATTTTTCAAGCTGCGCGCGAAAATTCTTGTTGCGCTGCATGATATCGAGAACGTTCCGCAACATCTCAAGCACCGTGCAATCGGTCTCGGCGCGCACCGTTGCCGACCGCGGATACAAACTCATGCAAGTCATTTCGCCAAACAAATCGCCCGGATTCAATTCCGCCACCGGGCTGTCGTAATCGAGATCAACCGGCGCGTCGATGGGTATCCACCGCTTGTAGGTTTCTTCGTCGCGCTGATCTTGCTGGCGCTGCGCGAGCTTGCTGGAAAGTTTGCCCAGGAATTTCTTCACTGCGCCCTTGGTTTTCACATGGGCCATGGGATTCGAAATCGAAACGCGCGCTTTTCCCTCCAGTATGTAAAAAGCCGTCGAGCCATATTCGCCCTCGCGGCAAATTATGTCTCCGCGCTTGAATTCCCGGCGCACGACCGCGCCGCGATTTAAGCTTAGGAAAGTCCCGGAGACTCCTTGAAAGAAGGGAAGTTGTTGCAATTCCTCAACGGGGACGGCTTGGAAAGTGGGACCAGTGCCGAGAGCCGTATGCGTGAAGCTCTTGTTAGTGAGCGCTCCCGTCGGACAGGAAACCATGCATTCGCCGCATGAAACGCAGGACGATTCACCCATGGCGCGCTGATCGTCGAAAGCAATTCCGGCTGCCGTACCCTTGCCCATCCGCGCCAACACAAAATGGTCGCGAATCTCGCTGCATCCTCGCACGCAACGGTCACAGAGAATGCAAGAATCAAAATCCACTGCGATACTTGGCGACGAGCTGTCTTTCGCGCGTCCGGTACTGTGCGGCGCAAAACGCGGATGCGTCAGGTTCTCGCGCCTGGCGAGAGCCTCAAGCTCACAATCCCCGGAATGCTGCTCGCGAGTGCACGGGCTAGGATGGTCTGCCATCAATAGTTCAACAAGCGTGCGCCGCGCGCGCTGCACTTTCTCGGAGTTCGTGTTCACTACCATGCCCGCTTCGACGGGGCGAACGCAAGACGCGGTGAAAACCCGCGCTCCCACATCTACGACGCACATACGGCACACGCCTACCGGGGTTTCATTTTGCTGGTGGCACAAGGTTGGGATTGCAACGCCATTCAGGCGGGCTGCGTCAAACACAGTCGTACCTGCGGCGACCGAAACTTTGTTTCCGTCGATTGTCAGTTCGACGAGCCCGGTGCTGCTCATGCCGGCCTCGAAGCCATCGCCGCTATATTCGGCCGTTTGTCGGCCGCGAAGCAGATGCCCGACGGGCACTCTCGGCGCGACAAGTGTGCGTCCACTTCTTCGCGAAAATGCTTCAGTACGGACGAGATTGGCGCCGGGACCACTTGTCCCAGACCGCAGATCGACGTCAGGCGCAGCGCGTCGGAAAGCTCGTCGATAAGCCCCATGTCGCTCGAAGATCCTTCGCCCATGGTCCATGCAGTAAGCAGGTCAACCATCTTCTGCGAGCCTACACGGCACGGGACGCACTTACCGCAGGATTCGTTGCGGAAAAACCGCGTAGCGTTCAGGGCCATGTCCAACATGCACGTTCCCTCGGCGCAAACCACCAGCGCGCCAGAACCAAGCATGGAGCCGGCATCCGCGAGTGACTTGAAGTCCAACCGCACGTCAGCCATGGATGCCGGCAGGTATCCCGAGGAAGGCCCTGACGGCGCAAACCCCATCAGTTTTTTCCCATTGGGAAGACCACCGGCATAGCGAAAAATCAATTCAGACACCGGCGTGCCCATGGGCACTTCATAAACGCCGGGCCGCACAACGTCGCCGCTCACGCCGATAAATTTTAATCCCGCGCATCCTCCGGTGCCCTGTGCTTTATACCAATCCACGCCGCGCAACAGAATCGAGGGCACGTTGGCAAACGTTTCGACGTTATTGATGACGGTGGGCTTGTTCCACAGTCCTTGCTGGACAGGGAAAGGCGGTTTATTTCGCGGCTCGGCGCGCTTGCCTTCAATCGCTTCCAGCAACGCGCTTTCTTCGCCGCAGATGTAGCCGCCCGGGCTCACAAAGGTATCCAACTCGAACGCAATCTCACTGCCCAGAATGTTGGGTCCTAGAAGACCTTGCTCTTTGCATTTCCGAATTTCTTCCTGGAGAATTTTTTCCTGTTCCTCGTATTCGTGCCGGATGTAGAGAATGCCCGTGCGCGCGCCAGTCAGCACGCCGGCAAGGATCATGCCTTCGATAACCAGATGCGGAAGGTGTGTGAGTATGAAGCGGTCTTTAAATGTACCAGGCTCGCTTTCATCCGCATTGCACACTACATACTTCTCGGTGCCCGGCGCTTGCCGCACAAGTTGCCATTTTGATTCGGTAGGAAAGCCTGCGCCGCCAAGACCCCGGAGGCCGGAAGACTTGAGCGTCGCAAACGCCGAATTCCAATCCCTAGATGCAATGACACTCCGCACAACGGCATAACGCGCTCCACTGTCAGCTTGGTAAGGATCCGAGGCACATTTTGCGTCACGTTTCGGATGCGGAGGATGCGGCAAGGCTTTACCCGCTAGTGCGTCGCCGATCATTACCATCACTCGCTCTTCGGTCATCCCGCTATAAATGCGGTCGTTGACAGAAACAGCGGGCGCCTCATCGCAACGCCCCAGGCAGGAAACACCGCTGACGCGAACGTCCGGGCTGTTCGCCTGCGGAAATGCGTCTTCCAAACTGGCGCGCAAGCTGCAAGCCTGGCGCAGGTGGCAAGACATGTCCTGGCAGACGCGAACGTCCACTCGCGGCGGCGGAGTCAGCCGGAAATGCGGGTAAAAGCTGGCCACGCTGTGCAGACGTGAAAGTGGCACATCGATTTTCCTGGCCAAAGTCCTGAGCTGCTCGGCGGGTATGTATCCGAACTGGCGCTGAATCTCCCTGAGGTCTTCGAAAACCAACGTCGCTCTCCCCGCACTGGGAGGAATTCAATCTTCAAGCGGAATACGTGAGCCACTGAGAGATGGGCGTTAAGCATGATTGATATAGCAAATCCCAAGTGGCAAGTCCAGAAAGGGAGTGGAGACAAGTTCTCAACTGTTACATCCAAGACGCCATCGCACCGGAATCCGGGAACTTTGAATTAGGACACTACCGAAGGTTGATGTCGTTGACTTAAGTCGAGGTGGGTAGTATAAAAATTCGTCTGTTGAGTTTTTTCGCTGATTCTGCGGCGCGTGCGCCATCCTGCCAAACGGAAAATGACAACGAGACTTAAGGCAGTGCATTCGCGCACCGTGAATGTTTCAATTCTCCTCGCGATCGTTGCTATTTTCGCTTCTATTTATCCGCTGGATGCCTATTCGCAGAGCCGTGCCAATTCATCGCTCGCAACCGCAAAGGCAGATGACGCGGTCGGCAAGTACACCGGTCCTGGGTCCTGTGCTTCGACCACCTGCCACGGAAGCATCGTTCCGCGGAGCGATAATCGCGTGCTTCAGAATGAGTACAGCATCTGGATCGTAAAGGACAAACACTCCAAAGCATACGCAGCTCTGACCGGCCCAATTGGGGAGCGAATGGCCAAGATTCTTGGCATAGGCGCCGCGGAAACCGCGCCCAGATGTCTGGCATGCCACGCGGTCGATGTGCCGCAGAGCGAACGCGGCCGCACGTTCGAGTTGAGCGAGGGGGTTAGCTGCGAAAGTTGCCATGGACCGGCAGCCGGATGGCTGGGCCCGCACACGGAGCGCGATTGGACGCATCAAAAATCGCTCGCGCTGGGAATGTACGACACACGCGATCTGACCAAGCGCAGTGAGAAATGCCTTTCGTGCCACCTGGGCAACGACGAAAAGTCCGTGGATCACGAAATGATCGCCGCCGGCCATCCGGATCTTTTCTTCGAACTGGATACTTTTTCCGACGTGATGCCGCGCCACTGGAAAGAACCTGGAGAGCCGGGCGAAGCCGCCGGCACGGACCCTTGGTACAACGTTCGCGAGCTTACCAGCGGGCAAGCCGTTCAACTCCGGCAGTCTCTACTGCGGCTCGCATCGAGGTCGCACGGGAAAATTTGGCCAGAATACTCGGAACTCCAATGCTACGCGTGCCACCACAGCCTCACCCCTCCGGAGCAGAGTTGGCGCCAGGCCCGCGGCTATCCGGGACGGCGGCCAGGCAATCCGCCTTGGAATCCTTCGCGCTACGCGGTGTTCCGCGATGTTGTTCATCAGCTCGATGGAGAGAATGCGGAAAAGCTGGATTCCGAACTTTCCCGCCTCGGGCAATTAATGAGCCAGCTCAATCCCGACCGCGATGCGGTTGAGACATCGGCGACGAATTCGGCACATCTGGCCGACGAGTTGCTGGCGAAGATGAACTCCGCACCTTATGATCCTGAGATCACGTTGCATTTGCTGCAGAAAATCTCCGCCGACGCCGACGATATTTCCGGCCAGGGCGAGCATTCCGCAGCGCAAGCCGCCATGGCGATTCAATCTCTTTTTCTGGCTTACGAGCGGAACGAAAAATTGCAAAATTCCGAGCAGTTGCGCGTTGCAATCAAAGGCTTGTTTCAAGAGTTGCAGAACCCGTCCGCTTACGATCCTGCTCGATTCGCCGCTCAGATGAAGCAGGTGAACGCTCTGCTGCGCTAACCTGCGATGCCAAAAAAAACCAGTCAACAGTCCCGCGAACACAAACGGCTCGAAGAATCCGACCCAGGTTCGGTTCCGCGCTGGTTGCGATGGGGTCCGTACGTCAGCGAACGCGCCTGGGGAACCGTGCGCGAAGACTACAGCGCCAATGGTGATCCCTGGAGCTTCCTACCGCACGATTTGGCGCGCAGCAAAGCCTATCGCTGGGGCGAAGATGGAATCGCCGGGATTTGCGATCGGTACCAGCTTCTGGTCTTTGCGCTCGCGTTTTGGAACGGGCGCGATCCGATCCTGAAAGAGAGAATGTTCGGGCTGAGTTCTCCCGAGGGCAATCACGGCGAAGACGTAAAAGAATATTATTTCTACCTCGACAACACTCCCACGCACAGCTACATGCGGATGCTTTACAAATACCCGCAAGCTGAGTTCCCGTATTCCCATCTGGTGGAAGAAAACCGCCGCCGCGCCGGACAAGGTCCGGAGTTCGAGTTGCTCGATACGGGCATTTTCGATGACAACCGCTATTTCGATATCTTCGTTGAGTATGCCAAGGCGGATCCCGAAGACATCTGCATACGCATCGAGGCTTTCAATCGGGGCCCGGAAGACGCAGTGCTGCATATTCTTCCGCATTTGTGGTTTCGAAACACCTGGTCGTGGACTGCGGTGGCGGGAACGGAACCGTCGATTCGGGAAGGAGCGGTGCTCCCGAGCTCTGTGGTGCTCGAAGCCGACTGCACTGCCGCAAAACCTCTGGAGAATCTGCAGGTGGATTATCGCCTGGGCTTGATGCGTCTTTACGGCCGCACTCCCAAGGAAATACTTTTCACGGATAACGAGACCAACGCCGGCCGCGTGTTCGGCCCGGGCCACTCGAACCGAAAGGCACACGCGAAGGACGCCTTTCACCGCCATGTAATCAGCGGTGAAAATTGCGTTAACCCAGAACGTGCCGGAACCAAGGCATGCTTCCACTACGCACTGAAAATCCCCGCGGGAAAATCAGTGGTTTTACCTTTGCGATTGACGGACAAGAAAGTGGGGAGCGGTGATTCTCCGCTTGCGAGCGTTGATGCGGCTGTTAAGCAGAGAAGGGAAGAAGCCGACGAATTTTATTCCACCATCCATCCCGTCGGCGCATCGCCGGAAGAACGCATGATTCAACGTCAGGCGCTCTCGGGGATGCTTTGGAATAAGCAGGCTTATTTTTTCGACGTGGCCCTCTGGCTCGATGGCGAAAATCCCAATTCTCCTCCACCTGCGTCACGCAAAGAAATTCGCAACGTGCATTGGCGTCATTTGAATTCCATGCGCGTGATGCTCATGCCGGACAAATGGGAATATCCGTGGTTCGCCTCCTGGGACCTGGCATTTCATTGCGTCACGCTGGCGCTGGTCGATATTCGCGAGGCTAAGGAAAATTTGTGGGTCTTGCTGTTCGAACAATTCCAGCATCCCAACGGCCAGATTCCCGCCTACGAGTGGGAATTCTCGGATCTGAATCCGCCAGTGCAAGCCTGGGCCTGCTGGCGCATTTACCAGATGGAGAAAGAACGCACCGGCACTGCGGATCAGGAATTTCTAGAAAAGTGTTTTCATAAGCTGCTCATCAATTTTGCGTGGTGGGTGAACAAGGTCGACAGTCAAGGGCTCAACGTTTTTGAGGGTGGCTTCCTCGGACTTGACAACATCACCGTGGTCGACCGTAGTGAGAAACTTCCTGCCGGCGCGGTTCTGGAGCAATCGGATGCCACCGGATGGATGGGATTTTTCTGCCTGCACATGATGCGTATCGCCCTCGAGCTAGCCGAAGACCGCCCCGTTTACGAAGGGCTTGCTACCAAGTTTTTCGAACACTTCATCGGTATTGGCGCAGCCATGAAAAAAATGGGCGGGCGCGATTACCAGTTGTGGGATGAAAAAGAAGGATTCTTCTACGATGTTCTGCGCTTTTCCAGCGGCGAATTTCATAAATTCCGCGTGCGCTCACTGGTCGGGCTGATTCCCATGCTAGGCGTGGAACTTATTCGCGAAGATGAGTCCAAGCACTTGAAGCACTTCCTAGCAAATGTGAACTGGTTTATCAAAAACCGCCCCGATCTGGTCGGTCACGCCTGCCATACGGACATTAGAGACGGAGTTCGCTGTCACGTCCTTTCGATCGTCGATCGCGCGCAATTGACCCGAATTCTGCAGCGGCTATTCGATCCCGAAGAATTTCTATCCTCTGCAGGCATACGCAGCCTTTCCAAGTTCCACGAGCGCTCTCCATTCGCATTCGCGAACAACGAAGTGCGCTACACGCCGGCGGAAGCGGACGTAAAAATCAAGGGTGGGAACTCGAACTGGCGCGGCCCTGTCTGGTTCCCCACGTCTTATCTGATTCTCGAATCCGTGCTTAAATTCGCAGACGCTTTTGGCGACGATTTGAAGGGTTCGCGAGGCCCCAAACTCCGCGCCATGGCCGGAGAGATCGCCAATCGCATGATCGGAATCTTTCGCCTGGACCGCAATGGCAAGCGCCCGGTGTTTGGCAATGCCAAGAAATTCCAGGAAGACCCCCACTGGCGAGAATGCCTGCCGTTCCATGAATTTTTTCACGGCGATACAGGCGCCGGTTTGGGCGCGAGCCACCAGACTGGATGGACGGGGCTGGTTGCCAACATGATCGACGAGTGGCGCCGCAAAGATCCGGAAGAATCACTGGACCGAAAAAAATAGCAACCTGGTTTTCCGCCCGCGAATTGCACGCCGTTCAGCAGATTGAAAAACTCAAGCACGAGCGTCGACAGGCTATTGCGTAGGATTGCGAGGGAACGACAGATAGGGCAGGCGCACGCCGTCGATAATAATCTGGTCCGCGCGAATTGACGCGGGAGCTTCAAATCCCACACCTCCTCCGGCGGTCACAAAATCATCCTGGTCCACGCCGTCTCCGCTGATTCCCAATCCGCCTACCAACACGCCGTTGATATAGAGCGGCTCCGAGCCCGGGAAAAACACGATTCCACTTTGATTGGGACTAGGTGCCTGGAATCCCTGGGTGCAAGGATTGGCCACGTCTTCCGTATACAGATTGAAGAACGGTCCCGCCGCTGAACCATCAATTCCAGGCGGGAAGAATGGCTGCGCGCCAAAGCCGATCGTGCGGTTGGTCACCGCAGTGCCGATGGGAACTTGATTCAAATCCGCCATGGTCCTGGTCGTGCCGCTGAAATAAATAACGTTGCGCGCTTTGGTGGCGGCGACATCGATGCTGAACACGGTGGCATCCGGCATCCTGTACAGTCCTATCAGGGTGCCATCGAGATCGCTCACCGCGATCGCCATTCTGGCTTTAGAACCCAACGGCAGTCGAATCTGTGCACGTGTCTGGTTCGCCGTGGCCACAGCGGCGTTGATGATCTGGGTGACCTGGGCAACGGTCAAGCCTCCCAGCGGTCCATTGGTCGGCGTGATCAAATTCCCGTCGGGCGGGGCACCGAGGCTCGCCGTGGGTCCCACTGAAAAGAAGGCGGCGTTGAATGTGCCGGGCGCGGTTGCTCCAGACGGAAGCGTAGTTTGATTTACAAATGGCAGCGTAATCCCGTTAATCGTTACCACGCCTGGTGAAGGGAATTGCGGGAACCCTACCTGATCCGTTTGTGTGCTAGGTCCACCGGCGGCAATCATGCCGGCTGCGACGAAGGCAACATATTCCGCAACGTCCGCGCTCACGCCTGTGACTCCGACTCCTCCCACTTCCTGCCCGTCTTTGAATATCGGCACTCCGCCGGGATTCACAGCGGCTTGTTGCGAGTCCTCTACGTCTGCTTTGCCCGTGGCGATCCCGAGTCCGGGGCTTAAGCCTAGAATCGTGGTGGAGGGCGGGACCGTGGCGGAAAGTGTGCTGGATAGAGTGCAGCCGCGGTTTGTATTCTCGATCCCGTAGAGCGCGCCATTGGCGGTGTTCATCACTTCGGGTGGGAAATGCGTTCCGCTTATGAAGCGCACGGTGCGGGAAGAAAGAGGGGCTTGGTCGTTGCTAAAAAACGCGCCGGTCCGAGCAAGGGAAACTGCTAGTTCGTCTGACGGCACCATCTGGCTGAAGTTGCCCACCACTGTCGCGGGAGCCGACGGCTCTTTATAGACCGCCAATATGCGCCCGAGCCTGTCCACAACCGCAATCACCATCGTGTCCGAATTGACCGCCTGCGCGGCGGCTTGCACTACGGCTGACACGTCACTCTGGCTGAGCGCTTGAGGTGGCGGAGGCGGTGGAGGAGGCGAAGTGTTGGAACTGCTGCTATTTCCGCCACAGGCGCACAGCACAGCGCACAAGGTAAGCGCGATCCACTCGAACGGCAGAAGGAGGCACTTTCTCTCGCGATGGAATGCTCTGAACATGCGTCGCGCCTATTGGTACCACAGCTTCGATTCGCACTCAATGTTCTGTTACTCAGATGGTATGGCTGTTAATTGGAAATCACCGGAAAGTTCCTGGCCGAAATCCCTTGCCCAGTCTGAAAGACCTGTGATAGCAACAACCGTTAAGTCTTACTTGAAGTGAAATTCGTAAAACATCCAAGGACAATTTGGGTGCGCTCCGCGTCCCACACTTTTTTGCGAAAACCGGTGGCTCGATACCTGCTCGCATGTTTGTCCGCGATAGCGTTGTTTTCGTCAGCGCCCATCGGTGCTGGCAGCTTGGTGATACCCGCGCTAGATCGAACCCGTGGCACAGAATGTTCGAGCTCCATTCAACAAGCCTCTTCTCAGCAGCGTATTCCAGGGCAAGCGCCGCAGAAAACAGGCGCACTCCAGGGAGCCGTCCGTGACGGCGGCGAGGTGCCCGTGATTGCCGCGAGTGTCGTTTTGCGAAATATCGCGACCGGCCAGGAGCAAAGGAAAAGCAGCGATGCCCAAGGGGTATTTCGGTTTGTCGACGTGTTACCGGGGCAATATGAATTGAGCGTGGATGCGCCAGGTTACGCGAAATTTACAGAAGACGGCATCCAACTGAATGCTGGAAGCGTTGTGATTCGGGAAATAAAGCTGACGCCGATTCCGATCACGGTCGCGCCTTCAACCGCTCTGCCGCAGTTGCCTTCATCGGCCGCTCCAGTGGCGGCAGGCGAAGGCCCACCCGCTATTGGCTACCCAGAGATGAAGCAGAACTTGGGACTCGAGCTCGGTGCAAATATGCCCGCTCCTGAGCCCCCTACGCCTCCCGTTCCAGTTTTCAGTTCGGAGCCTGACCGCTGGCTTCTTACCATGCCTGACTGGAACCGTTACGGAACGGGCGGCGAGCATCCTTACGTGAAAGGAAAGTTCTGGGATCCTTTCGACACGAACAAGCTGAAGGGCGATGTGCCAATCTTCGGCCAGCAAACTTTCTTCAACTTCACCGCCATAAGTGACACATTTGTCGATGGCCGCCGGTTGCCGACGCCGACCGGCGCCAGCACCGCACTTCCCGGAACGACCGGTTTCTTCGGCAACGGCAATCAAGCGTTTGTAGATCAAGTATTTCTTTTTTCCTTCGATTTGTTTCACGGAGACACTTCTTTCCGTCCGGTGGATTGGCGCATTCGCATCACTCCGGCGATTAGCGTGAATTATCTGGATGTGCAGGAATTGGGCATAGTTAATGTGAACGTGAACAAAGGCACGACGCGTTTGGATTCTCACATCGGCCTGCAGGAAGCATTCGCAGAAGTGAAGCTTCACGATCTCAGCCCGAATTTCGATTTTATTTCCGTGCGCGCCGGCATTCAGGGATTTAACAGCGACTTCCGCGGCTTTCTATTTGTCGAGGAGCAACCGGGCATCCGGTTTTTCGGCAACCTGGAATCGAACCGCTGGCAATACAATCTCGCCTATTTCAACTTTCTTGAAAAAAACACCAACAGCGGTTTGAATTCCATGGCGTTAAGGAACCAACAGGTAATCATCGCTAACGTTTATCGTCAGGATTTCCTCTTTCAGGGTTACACAGCCCAGTTCAGCGTCCACTACAATAAAGACGATGCCACCATTCATTACGACGACAACGGTTTTCTGGTTCGGCCAGCCCCGATCGGCGCGGTTTTCTCGCAAGGCGTTCTGCATCCGCACAGCATCCACGCCGCGTACGTTGGATGGACCGGAGACGGCCACATTGGTCCCATAAATCTCACGCATGCTTTTTACCAGGCGTTTGGGAATGATAGTTTCAACGGAATTGCCGGACGTGCCGTCACCATCAATGCGCAGATGGCAGCGCTCGAACTTTCCGTAGACAAAGACTGGATACGCTTCAAAACTTCCGCCTTTTATTCTTCCGGATCTGCTCATCCCGAAAGCAGTCGCGCGCGCGGATTCGATTCCATCGACGATTTCCCCGAATTCGCCGGCGGAATCTTTAGCTTGTGGAACCGCGAGAGCATTCGGCTAACAGGTACAGGTGTAGCTCTCAATTCGGGCAATAGCCTGATTCCTGATCTGCGTTCGAACAAGGACGAAGGCCAATCCAATTTTGTGAATCCCGGGATTTTTCTGGCGAACGTTGGCGCGGATTTTGACATAACGCCCAAATTGCGCGGATTTGTGAACGTGAATTATCTGCGCTTCATGGACACCGAGCCGCTGGAACTGGTTCTTTTCGACTCGCCAATTCACCATGCCATTGGGGTCGATTCAAGCGTAGGCGTTCGATACCGGCCTCCGCTTTCGGAAAACATTTCCATCACCGCAGGCGCTGCGACTCTGATCCCAGGACAAGGGTTGCGCGACATTTACACTGGAAGAACACTATTCTCATTTTTCACCGATTTGCGATTCCAGTTTTGAGAGATTAGGGCGAGAGTTTTGGGAGCTTTGCTCATGGCGTGGCTGTGCTTCTGGAAAAGCTTGCGGAGGCGGCACTTCGGCGGATGGCGTATTGCAGGTTGCACGCTGCTCTTCGCGTCGGGATTTGCGCTGTGGCTCGCGTCGGGCCCGAACGCGCATTCCCAAGTTCAGCAGTCTAGCCTGATCAGACAGACGCAGGCCGACGTCGAGCAGAAGAATGCGGGCTGCGTCAGCTGCCACGTCAGCACTGACGAGCCGACCATGCACCCTACCAGGACTGTTCGCCTGGCCTGTACCGATTGCCATGGTGGAGACTCAACCGCAAGCCTTCCTGCAAGCACGGCAGAAAATTCTGCTGCCTATGAACAGGTAAAAAAGAGAGCTCACCCCCAGCCACGAGAAGCTCAGCTAGCAGACAGCTCGGCTAATGAAGTGCGCCCTTACACCAAATGGCTGCGCGAAAGCTCTGAGTACGTCCGTTTTGTGAACCCCGGTGATCTGCGTGTGGCGGCACAAACTTGCGGAACGGCGGGATGCCACGCATCAGAAGTTCTCAAAGTGAAAAGCAGCATGATGACGCATGGCGGCATGTTGTGGGGCGCGGCGCTTTACAACAATGGCTCCGTTCCTTTCAAGAACACGCGGTTTGGCGAGAGCTATTCCGCGGACGGATTGCCGCAAACAATCAAGACTGTCCCGACTCCGACTCCGGGAGAGACTCGCTCAAAAGGCGTGTTGCCCGAGCTCACGCCTCTGGACCGCTGGGAAACCTCTCAACCCGGTAATGTGTTGCGTGTTTTCGAACGCGGCGGCGGGAAGAAAGGTGAAATCGGAAATCCCGACCGCGAGGAAGAATCCGGCCGTCCCGATGATAAATTGGGCGAACGCGGTTTCGGCACTCTGCTTCGTACTGATCCCGTTTTTCTGGGACTGCAAAAAACGCGCCTTCTCGATCCTCTTCTCTCGCTTCCCGGCACCAACGACGAACCCGGCGATTTTCGCGGCAGCGGCTGCACGGCGTGCCACGTAGTTTATGCCAACGATCGTTCGCCGCGGCATTCGGCTGGCTACGCACAGTTTGGAAATTTGGGAGAGAGCGCCTCTTCCGACACCACTATTCCGAGGCACGAACAGGGACATCCCATTCGCCACACGTTCACAAGGTCGATTCCGTCCAGCCAATGCATGGTCTGCCATATTCATCCCGGAACGAATATGGAAACCACCTACTTCGGCTATACCTGGTGGGACAACGAAGCCGACGGCGAATTCATGTATCCGAAAACGCAGCGGAATCCGACGGAAGAGCAGAAATATGAAGTAGCGATCAGAAATCCCGAAGGTGCGGCCGCAAAAGGCCTGTGGGCCGATCCTAAGTTCCTGGAGAATATCGGCAGCGAGCAATTCAACAAGCAGCTAAAGCAAAGCCAGTTCGCCGACTTCCACAGCCATGGCTGGGTTTTTCGCGCGGTCTACAAACGCGATCGAAAAGGGAATCTCCTCGACGCGGAAAATAATATCGTCTCTCCTGATGACCCGGAGAAATTCGGCAAAGCAGTGCATTTGGCGGACATCCATCTGGAGAAAGGAATGCATTGCGTGGATTGCCATTTCGAGCAGGACGATCATGGCAACGGGAAACTCTACGGCGAACCGCGCGCGGCCACCGAACTCGACTGCGTGGATTGCCACGGCACCGTGGATAAGCGCGCCACTCTGATCTCATCAGGCGCTGCAGCGCCGCTGGGCGGCACGCACCTGGACGCGCTTCGAACTCCCTGGAGTAACCGGCGCTTTGAGTGGACAGGTGGAAAACTGTACCAGCGTTCGATGGTTGAGGCCGGCAAGGAGTGGGAGGTCGTCCAGGTTCTCGACACAATCACGCCGGGTAATCCTCACTACAGCGAAAAATCGCGCTGGGCGAAGACCATTCGAGCAGACGGCGAGACTTGGGGCGATGTGCCGGCGGACGCGTCGCAGCTAGCCCATGCAAATAGCCGCATGACTTGCTACGCCTGCCACACTTCCTGGACGCCGAACTGTTTCGGTTGTCACTTGTCCATGACCGCGAATCAGAAAAAGCCCATGCTGCACAATGAGGGTCTCACCACCCGCAACTATACCGCCTATGATTTTCAGGTCTTGCGCGACGACGGTTTCATGCTGGGGATTGACGGCACGGTCACCGGCCATCGTGTCGCGCCAGCGCGTTCCTCTTGCGCCATTTTGGTCAGCTCGCAAAACCAGAATCGCGAGTGGCTTTATTACATGCAGCAGACAGTTTCCGCCGAGGGATTCAGCGGAACCGCTTTCAGCACGTTCGTCCCGCACACCGTGCGGGCGAAAGAAACCAAAACTTGCGACGATTGCCACGTTTCCGACCGCAATGACAACAACGCGTGGATGGCGCAAGTCCTGCTGCAGGGAACTAACCTTTTGAACTTCATGGGCCGCTACATTTATGTCGCTGACGGCGCCAAGGGTTTCGATGCGGTCGCCGTGGCCGAACACGATGAGCCGCCCGCGATCATCGGCAGTTACTTGCAGCGTCTGGCATACCCTGAAAATTTTCGCCAGCACGTCGCCCGTGACCGGCAGTTGAAGGAAGCTTATCATCACCTCGGAAACGTTCTTGATGTACAACTTCGCGGTGAATATTTATACGCCGCTCTGGGGAAGGGAGGTTTCCGGGCTTACGACGTAGCCAATATAGACAACAAGGGTTTCTCCGAACGCACAATCACCGCTCCCGTTTCGCCGCTGGGCCAGCAGCTTTACGTGAAGACAAAATACGCCATGGCGGTAGCTAGCCCCTCCACGCTGGCGATTGATCCGGCTCGCACGCGCAGCCCCGAAAACGAAGAGCAGCCGATTCACGCGATTTACGCTTACTTGTACGTCGCGGACAAGTATGAAGGCCTCGTGGTCATCGGAGACTCGAACCCGAAAAGCAAAACTCCCGGTGTAAGCACGCTCCTTGATGGCGATCCAAGAAATAATTTTCTGAAACGAGCGCTGGCATTTAACCCTGGCGGAATCTTGAATGGCGCGCGACGCATCACGATTGCCGGCACGTACGCTTACATCTTGTGCGACCGCGGCTTGGTCGTCGTGGACCTCGACAAGCCCTTGCAACCGCGAGTCGCAGCGGTGGTCGGCGCGCCTGATTTGAATGACCCGCAGGGAATCGCGATCCAGTTCCGCTACGCTTTCGTTGTCGATCGCAGCGGCCTGAAAGTTCTCGACGTTACTGAACTGGATCATCCGCGCGTCGTACCAAACGCCGCTGTAGCGCTCCAAGATGCTCGTAATATTTATGTTGCGCGCACATACGCGTACATTGCCGCCGGAAAAAACGGCCTCGCGATTGTGGATGTCGAACGCCCGGCGCAGCCAAAACTCGATCAGATGTTTTCCGCTGACGGCAAATTGAATGACGTACGCGACGTGAAAATCGGAATGGTCGACGCGAGCGCTTTCGCCTTCGTCGCCGACGGCGCCAACGGCCTCCGCATTCTGCAAATTTTGTCTCCGGAAGATTCACCGAACGCCTACGGATTTAGTCCGCGCCCCACTCCAAAACTCATCGCTACGTACCGCACGGCCGCCCCCGCGCTTGCGATCTCAAAAGGAACCGATCGCGATCGCGCCGTTGACGAAAGCGGCAATCAATTGTCCGTGTTCGGCCGCCGCGGTGCGAGACCCTTCAACC